>JAEMRL010000226.1:0-1945 GCA_016463385.1 Thermoleophilia bacterium | reverse complement strand
CGGGCTCGCCCATGGCCAGGTGCACGCCCTCCAGGGCCGGGTGGGCGGCCAGCACCACCTCCACGAGCGCGGCATCCCATCCATCGGGAGGCATCCGCGCGAGCTCGGGCGCCGCCGCGGCGCCCTCGGGGCGCGTGATGCCGGGGAAGCGCTCGGCCCGGTCGCCGAAGGCCAGCGCCCAGCGCCGGCTCGGGTCGCCCGATCCCGCCGGCGCCCGGGGAGCCTCCACGAGGCGGATCAGTGCGTCGGGGCCGGATGCGTCCACCTGGCGAGGATAGTCGGGGGTGGGGGATCGCGCCGTCGGCGCCGATGAGTGTGGAAGCCGTGCGCGTGCTCGTCCCCGCCGCGCCGTCGCGCAGATGACGACAGGGAAGGTCCCGATGCCCACTCGCCGCTCCCCCCGACCCGTGCCCGCGGACGTCGCGCGCGCCCTGCGCGCCCACGAGCGCTGGTTCTCCGGCACCCGCGTCGGCGCCAGGCGGGCCGGATCGGACGGGGCCCCGCTGGCGGGCGCCGATCTGGCGGGAGCCGACCTGACGCGCGCCGACTTCGACGGTCAGGACCTGCGGGAGGCGAACCTGCGCGGAGCGCGGCTCGACCGCGCCAGCCTCCGCGGAACCGACCTGCGGGGGGCCTGCCTGGACGGCGCGAGCCTCGTGCTCGCAGGGCTCGTCGCGGCCCGGCTCGAGGGCGCGAGCGCCCGCGACGCCTGCTTCGAGGAGGCCGTGATGCTCGGGGCGGTGCTGCGCGACACCGACCTGTCGGGCGCGCGCATGTCGGGCGCGACCCTCGACGGCGCCGACATGTGCGGCGCCAACCTCGCCAGCACGGAATGGTCGCGCGAGTTCACGCGTCCGGGAGTGCACGCCCCCCAGGGCGCCCACCGCCTCTTCGGTGCGGTGCTGCGCGACACCGACCTGGCCGGGTTCTCGCTGATGGGGGCCGACCTCACCGACGCCGACCTGACCGGCGCCGACCTGCGCCGCACCGACCTGAGGGGCGCCTGCCTCTTCCGCGCCCGCCTCTCGCAGGCCCTGCTCGCCGGCGCCGGCCTGCGCGCCGCCGACCTGACCGAGGCCGACTTCAGCGGCGCCGACCTGGTCCGCGCCGACCTCACGGGCGCCGATGCCGCCGGGGCGCTGTTCGCCGGGGCCGACCTGCGGGGCGCCGCGTTCGACGACCTGACCGGCGCGCGTCTCGGGGGCGTGATGCTCGACGACTTCAACCGCGGCGGCACCCACCTGCCCACGAGCCTCGGGACGTCCCCCGACCTGCGGGGCGCCGACCTGCGCGGGGCGCTGCTGGAGGGCTTCGACCTCCGCGGGGCCGACCTGCGGCGCGCCGACCTCACGCGGGCGCGCCTCGTGGGCGCCGACCTGCGGGACGCCCGCCTCGACGAGGCCGTGCTGTCGGGGGCGGACCTCACCCGCTGTCGCCTCCGCGGCGCCTCGCTGGTCGACGCGCGGCTGCTGGCGGCCGTGCTGCGCGACGCCGACATCACGGGGGCCGATCTGCGCGGAACCGACCTGACCGGCGCCGATCGCACCGGTGCCCGCGACGAGGGTGCGGCCACCGGGGACGGCGCGCCGGGACCCCGCGCCGTCCGCCAGGTGGCCTGACCCCCGGCCGGCGCCCGGGGCTACAGCCCCCCGGACGCCTTCTTGATCGCGTCGCCGATGGCCTTCTTCAGGCCGTCGCCGACCGACGGCGCCCATCCCTTCGCCGCGACGGCGACGGCGGCGATCAGCAGCGTCACCATCACCACCACCCCGACGTACTCCACCGTCCCCTGCCCGCGGCGGTCCGTCCGCGCCCGGTCCGCCGCCGTCACGGCTGCGGCGTGGATCCACGCGGCGATCACGTACCCGATCATCGGTTCCCCCTCTGCTGTGACTGACCATGCCGGGATGCTCGGCGGCGCCCCTGATCCGGCGCGACACCAGGG
>JAEMRL010000225.1:1117-4803 GCA_016463385.1 Thermoleophilia bacterium | reverse complement strand
GACCTGACCGGGGAGTCGCACGCGGTCGAGCCCGAGGGGCGCGTCCTGGCCGGGACCTTCGTCACCGCGGGAACCGCGCAGGCGCGCGTCACCGCGACCGGGATGCAGACGCGGTTCGGCCGCATCGCGGCCCTCGCGCAGCGCACCCAGCGCGAGCGCAGCCCGCTCGAGCGGGAGCTCGACCGGGTGACGCGCATGGTGGCCGTTCTCGCCATCGCCATCGGGACGGCCTTCTTCGTGCTCGCCGGCATCGGGGGCATGAGCGTCTCCGATCGCTTCCTGTTCGCGATCGGCGTGATGGTTGCGCTGATCCCGGAGGGGCTGCTGCCCACGGTCACCCTCTCCCTGGCGATGGCCACCCAGCGCATGGCGGGCCGCAACGCCCTCGTCCGCCGGCTCTCGTCGGTCGAGACGCTGGGCGAGACGACGGTGATCTGCACCGACAAGACCGGCACGCTCACCGAGAACCAGATGACCGTCGAGAGCATCTGGACGCCCACCTCGGCCGTGACGGTCGAGGGCGCCGGATACGAGCCCTTCGGGCGCTTCCTGTCGGACGGGGAGGTGGTCGACCCGGAGCCCCTCGGCGCGCTGATGAGGGCGGGGCTGCTCTGCGGGGACGCGCGCCTGCTGCACGGCGACGAGGACTGGACGATCCTCGGCGACCCGACCGAGGCGGCGCTCGTGGTGCTCGCCGTGAAGGGCGGCCTCCTGCACGAGCAGGAGGCCGCCCGGGCACCGCGGCTGCGGGAGATCCCGTTCAGCGCGGAGCGCCGTCGCATGACCACCATCCACTTGGTCGACGGGCGGCGGGTCGCCTACGTGAAGGGCGCGGCCGAGGTGGTGCTGCCGCTGTGCCGGCTACCGGCCGGCGGGCACGCGGCGGCGGAGGCCTCGGCCGGCGCGATGGAGGGCGACGCGCTCCGCGTGCTGGCGGTAGCGCGGCGGGTGCTGCCGGACGGGTGCGGCGACGGCCCCGCCGAGGTCGAGCGCGACCTCGAGCTGCTGGGCGTGGTGGGCATGAGCGACCCGCCCCGGGCGCACGTGGCCGACGCCGTCCGGCGCTGCCGCGAGGCCGGCATCCGGATCATCATGGTCACCGGCGACAGCGGCGCGACGGCCGAAGCCGTGGCGCGCCGTATCGGCCTGATCGGCGAGGCCGTGCACGTCATCACCGGCGCGGAGCTGTCGGCGTCGTCCGACGAGGAGCTGCGCCTGCGGCTCGCCGAGCGCGACGTGGTCTTCGCGCGCATCAACCCCGAGCAGAAGCTCCGCCTCGCGCAGTTGCTGCGCGCGGACGGCGAGGTGCTCGCGATGACCGGCGACGGGGTCAACGACGCGCCCGCCCTCAAGCACGCCGACATCGGCATCGCCATGGGCCGCAGTGGCACGGACGTCGCCAAGGAGGCGTCCGACCTGATCCTGCTCGATGACGACTTCGCCTCGGTGGTCGCCGCCGTCGAGGAGGGGCGGGCGGTCTACGACAACATCCGCCGCTTCGCCGGCTACCACTTCTGCTCGAACGTCGGCGAGCTGATCCCGTTCCTGGTCTGGGGGATGACGGGCGGCGCCGTCCCGCTGCCCCTCGTGGTCATGCAGGTGCTGGCCATCGACCTCGGCACCGATCTCGTCCCGGCGATCGCGCTCGGCACCGAGAGGGCCGAGCCGGGCACGATGTCCCGCCCGCCGCGGCCGCGATCCGACCGCCTGCTCGACCGCTCGGTGCTGGGGCGGGTGTTCGGCTGGATCGGCCCGCTGGAAGGGCTCGCGGCGATGTCCGCCTTCCTGTTCGCCTACGCCCTGTCGGGGTGGCGGCCGTGGGAGGCGCTCGACGACGCGGGGCCGCTCTACATCGAGGCGACGACGATGACGATGGCGGGCATCGTGATGGCCCAGATCGGTGCCGGCTTCGGCTGGCGCACCAATCGCCAGCCGGTCACCGCCGTGGGCCTGTTCTCCAACCGGCTGCTGCTCATCGGCATCGCCGTCGAGGTGGCGATGGTCGCCGTCCTCGCCTATACGCCCGGGCTGCAGGACGTCTTCCACACCGCCGGGCTCGGGCCCTGGCACTGGCTCTTCCTGCTCGCCTGGCCCCCCGTCGTGCTCGGCGCCGAGGAGGCGCGCAAGGCCGTGGTCCGACGGCGGGCCCGGGCGGCGGTCCGTGCCTAGGGGTGGGTGGCTGCCCTTGACTCCGAACCTATGGTGCTAGTACAAGTAGCACCATGCGCTGGGCAATCGATCATGCGTCGAGAGAGCGGCTCCAGGACCAGATCGCGGGCTGTGTCCGCGGCGGCGTGGCCACCGGTGAGCTCGAGGTCGGCGAGCAGCTACCGCCGGCGGCCGAGCTCGGCGCGGCGCTGTCGGTCGATCGCAACACGGTCCTCGCGGCCTACCGGCAGCTCCGCGACGACGGGGTCCTGGAGTTCCGGCGTGGCCGCGGCGCCCGGGTCGCATCGGGCGGGCCCGATCTGTCCGCCGTGACCGAGGCGGCCCGCTCGCTGATCGCCACGGCGCGCCTGCACGGCCTCGGACGTAACGAGATCATCCGGATCATCAAGGAGCTGACATGACCTCTCCCCCGCTCGCCGGGGACGGCACGCATGCCGTCTACACCGGCCGGACCACGAGCTGGACGACCGTTGCGGCCACGTGCGTCGCCGGCGTGCTGCTGGTGCTGATGGCGACGTCCTCCGGCGGGGACTGGAGCGACCTCGTGATCGTGCTGCCGCTGCTGCTCATCGCGATCGGCGTGCTCGCCGACGTCCTGACGGCGTCCAGCGTGCGCGCCACCGCCGGGCCCAACGGATTCACCATCCGCTGGGGCTCGGTGGGCTGGCCCCGATGCAGCTATCCGCTCGATCGGATCGCTCGCGCCGAGGTCATCGATCTGCCCTGGTGGCGTGTGTCGTGGGGGTTCTGGTGGACGCCCTGGCGGACATCGTGCACCGTGCGCGGCGGGCCCACCGTCCGCCTCACCCTCTCCAGCGGTCGCATCGTCACGGTCACCGTGCCGGAGCCGGCAGCAGCAGTCGCCGCGCTGCACGCGGCCGGGGCCGCACGCCACGACGCCTAGCGGACCTCGCCCGGGGTCAGCCGTCACATGCGTGGTGGGCGCAGTGGCGGGCGCCGGTGGAGAATGCGCGGCATGGACGCCCACGACACCGGGGAGCCGACCGCCAGCGCCTGCTTCGCCGAGGCGCTGGCCTGCTTCGAGGAGGCGGTCACCCACGCACCCCTCCACGGCCCGGCCTGGGCGGGCCGGAGCGTCGCCCTCGGCCGGATGGGCCTGGTGGACGAGGCGGTGGAGTGCGCCGAGGTGGCGGTCTCGGTCGCCCCGGAGTGGGTCGGCTCCTGGGTCGCGCTCGGCCGCGCCCAGCTGCTGCGCGAGCGGCCCGGGGAGGCGCGCGCCAGCATGGAGCGCGCCCTGCAGGTCGAGGACACCGACCCGGACGCCCTGGCCCTGAGGGCGCTCGTCCTCCTGCAGGTCGGGGAGGACGAGGAGGCCGCCGACGCCTGGGACGTCGCGATGAGGGCACGCATCGAGCGCCTGCGCTGGCTGCTGGGCGACGACTGGGACGGACGCTTCGAGGAGGCGCTCGAGGAGGTGGGCGAGGAGCTCGCCGCCGCGCCGGAGGACGCCGAGCTGCTCACGCGCCGGGGATCGATCCTGTGGTCGTACGGCCGCT
>JAEMRL010000225.1:687-1107 GCA_016463385.1 Thermoleophilia bacterium | reverse complement strand
CCACAGGATCGATCCCCGGCGCGCGAGGAGCTGGCCGCCCGCCCGGACGACCCCATGGCCTGGCACGAGCTGTCGGGAGCGCTGTTCGGCCTGGCGCGCTACGAGGAGTCGGCAGACGCCGCGCGCCGGTGCACCGAGCTCGACCCGGAGGAGGAGCTGGGCTGGTCGAGCCTCGGCCTGGCCCTCTACCTGCTCGACCGGCCCGCGCAGGCCCTCGAGGCGTACGAGCGGGCCCGGGAGATCGACCCCGCCTACTCCGGCTACTGGCAGTACTGCGCCGAGATGCTCGAGGAGCTCGGCCGCGAGGACGAGGCCCAGGCCGCCTTCGCGAGAGCCATGGACCTCGCCGCCGAGGAGGACGAGGCCCCGTAGGGCCGCTCAGCGCTCGCCGGGCTTGGCGCCGGGGTGGTCGAAGCCCTC
>JAEMRL010000225.1:0-677 GCA_016463385.1 Thermoleophilia bacterium | reverse complement strand
CCGGCAGGCTGAGCGGAGGGGCGGCGATGTCGCCCCTCCGGCCGGGCAGGCCGCGCGAGATGCCGACGCCGCCGTCCACGACCCACACGACGCCGGTCACGAAGCTCGCCTCGTCGCTCGCCAGGAAGAGGTACACGTTCGCCATCTCCTCCACGGTCGCGCGGCGGCCGACGATGGTCGAATCGACGATGGTCTGCGCGGCGTCGGGGGTGTGGGGCCCGGCCTCGGGACGGGTCTGGCCGGTGTCGGTGGGCCCCGGCACCACGACCACCGCGCGCACGCCGTCCGGGGCCGACTCGGCCGCCCCTCACCCCTCCTCGACGCGCGACGGCTCCCGTCCTCCTTCCCGCCGGCTCCCGGGCGAACCCGGAGTCGGCGGAATGCGCAGAACCGCCGAGGACGATTGACGCCGGTCGGTGGGCCGTCATAGGCCTGTCCGGACAGGCCTGGAGAGGGAGGACCCGATGACCCGGAACGAGCACGACGATCGGTCGCGGCGGGCGGTCGCACGCCCCCGGAGGCGGCGCGCGGCCCGGCTGGCGGCTCTCGCGGCGGCGGGCGTGACCGCCGCTCTCGCGGCACCCGCCGTCGCGGCGCCCGGCGACCTCGACCTCGTCTCGCGCGCCGACGGACCGGCGGGCGCACCCGCGAGCACCGAGGGCAGCGTGCCGGGACAG
>JAEMRL010000224.1 GCA_016463385.1 Thermoleophilia bacterium | reverse complement strand
GCGCTACGCCCTCGAGCCCCGCGAGAGCGACCGTGTCCTGATCGGCCACGTCGCCACCGCCCTCGCCGGGCGCCCCGCGGGCTCTCCCGCACCGCGGGTGCTCGACATCGGCTGCTCCACGGGCAACCTGCTGCGCCACCTGGCGCGCGCCCTGCCGGACGCCGAGCTCTGGGGCGGCGAGCTGATGCCCGAGGCCCTCGACGCCTGCCGCGCCGCGCCCGACCTCGCGCAGATGACCTTCACCGAGATGGACCTGCTCGACATCGGGCACCCGGGCGCCTTCGACGTGATCGTGATCAACGCCGTGCTCTACCTGCTCGGCGACGACGACCTTGCCCGGGCCCTCGCCTCGGTGGCCGGCGCGCTCGCGCCGGGCGGCAGCCTCGTCGCCTTCGACCTGTTCCACCCCTTCGACCAGCACCTGACGATCCGGGAGGCGTCCGCGACGCACCCCGACGGCCTGGTGCTGCACTTCCGGCCCTACGCGCTCCTGGGCGACGCGTGCGCGTCCGCGGGCCTCGAGCCGCCGGCGATCCACCCCTTCGCGATCCCGATCGACCTGCCGCGCCCCGCGCGCGACGACGAGATCATCAGCTACACGGTGCCCACCGCGGACGGTGAGCGCATCCTGTTCCGCGGCGCCCTGGCCCAGCCCTGGTGCCACGTGGTGGCGAGCCGCCCGGGGTGATCGCACTCGACGGCGAGACGGGCGCGCTCGGCCCGGGCGCCGTGCGCGCGCAGGGGCTGGTCGTCGCCCTCGACGGGCGCATCTTCAACCGCGACGAGCTGCCCGCCGCGGCGAGCGACGCCGAGTGCGTGGCCGCGCTCTGGCGCGCCCACGGGCCGGCCGGTGCGCTCGCGCGCCTCAACGCCGACATCGCCGTCGCCGTCTGGGATCCCTCCACCCGCGAGCTGTGGCTGGGGCGCGACCGCTTCGGCCTGCGCCCGCTCTACCACGCCGCCACGCGCACGGGCCACGCCTTCGCCTCCCGCCCGCGGCCGCTGCTCGCGCGCCCCGGCGTGGGCCGGGAGGTCGACCCGGGGATCCTCTCGCGCCTCGCGGCCTCGCACTACCGCACCTTCGACGACGCGCCCGACCGCTCGCCCTACCGCGACGTCGCGCAGGTCCCCGCCGCCCACGTGGTGCGGATCGCCGGCGGCGACGTGCGGGCCGAGCGCTACTGGAGCCCGTCGCCCGCCGAGCCCGAGGGGAGCCCCGCGGAGCTCGCCGAGCGCCTGCGCGCGCTGCTGATGGACGCCGTCGAGCGCCGCGTGCGCCTCGCGCCGAATCCGGCCTTCACGCTGTCGGGCGGCATGGACTCGTCGTCGGTGGTGGCGTGCGCCGCCCGTGCCCTCGGCGGCCCCCAGCCGGCGTTCTCGACGGTCTACCGCGACCCCACCTACGACGAGCGCGACGAGATCGCCGACATGCTGGGCGAGCGCGCCGGCCCGTGGCACCCGGTCGAGCTCGACGACTCCCCCGACGTGGTCGGCATCGTGGCGGGGATGGTGGCCGAGCAGGACGAGCCGGTCGCCACCGCGACGTGGCTCTCGCACCGCCTGCTGGCCGACCGCTGCCGCGAGCTCGGCTTCGGCAGCCTCCTCGGGGGGCTCGGCGGCGACGAGCTGAACGCCGGCGAGTACGAGTACTTCCCCGCCCTCTTCGCCGACCTGCGCGCGGCGGGCCGCGAGACCGAGCTCGGCGCGGAGATCGCCGCCTGGGCCGCCCACCACGACCATCCGATCCACCGCAAGGACCGGGCCGTGGCCGAGGCGATGATGGACCGCCTGATCGACCCCTCGGGCCCCGGCCGCATCCTGCCCGACCGCGCCCGCATCGAGCGCTACGCCGCCGCCCTCGGCCCGGCGATGCCGGCCCTGGCCGACTTCGCGCCCACGATGGAGCACCCCTTCGCCTCGGCCCTGTCGAACCGCGCCTGGCAGGACCTGACGCGCGAGACGCTGCCCTGCTGCCTGCGCGCCGAGAGCCGCACCATGGCCGCCGTCGGCATGGAGCGCTTCCACCCCTTCCTCGACCATCGCCTGGTGGAGCTGATGCTGCCGCTGCGCGGCGATCTGAAGATCCGCGCCGGCACGACCAAGCAGCTGCTGCGCGAGGCCATGCGCGGCGTGCTTCCCGAGGCGACGCGCACCCGCGTCGCCAAGACCGGCTGGAACGCGCCCGCCCACCGCTGGTTCACCGGCGCCGGGCGCGAGGCCCTGATGGACCTGGTGCGCTCGCAGCCGTTCCGCGAGCGCGGCGTCTACGACCCGGCCGAGGTCGAGCGCCTCGCCGCCGAGCACGAGGCGATCGTGCTCTCGGGCGAGCCCCGCGACAACCACATGATGTTCCTCTGGCAGGTGCTCAACGTGGAGCTCTGGCTCCGCGACCTGGAGGGCGCGGGCACGTGAGCGCCCCGCCCGGTCACCCCACACACGACACGGCGACCGTCCCGGCCGCCACGAGGAGGTCCCCGATGGAGCTCATGCCCTTCGAGAGTCACAGCATCGAGTTCCCGGACGGGACGCGCACGATGCCGGGCGAGCCGCTTCTGCGCGACAGCGCCCTCTGCCGCGCGTCGCTGCGCTCGCTGGCGACCTTCTGCCCCATCGAGGACCCGGCGAACCCGCCACGCGTCATCGACCTCGGCTGCCGCGAGGGCGGCTTCGCGCTCGAGTTCGCGAAGGCCGGATACGAGGTGCTCGGGCTCGAGGCCCGCGAGTCGAACGTGGCGCGCTGCCGCCTGGTGCAGGACGCCCACGACCTGCCGAACCTCTCGTTCGTGGTCGACGACGCCCGCTTCGTGGGCTCGTACGGCCGCTTCGACGCGGCCTTCTGCTGCGGCCTGCTCTACCACCTCGACCGGCCGGTCGAGCACGTGATGGCGCTCGGCGCGATCACCGACCGGCTGCTCATCCTCAACACGCACTACGCCGACTTCCCGCCGAGCCCCTACTTCGCGCTGTCGGAGATGACCGAGCACGAGGGCGTGCTCGGCAAGTGGTACGTGGACCTGCCGCCGGGCGTCAGCCTGGAGGAGATGGAGGCCTCGCGCGGAGCCTCCTGGGGCAACGAGCACTCCTTCTGGGTGGAGCGGCGGCATCTGCTGGAGACGATCCGCCGGGCCGGGTTCGACATGGTCCTCGAGCAGCACGACTTCCTCGACGACATCCCCCAGGAGGCGCCGTCGTGGTGGGACGAGCAGCAGCGCAGCCAGTTCCTCGGCGTGCGCACGGCCGCGGTGGTCGCGGCCGTCTGATCCGGACCGGGGCCCCTCCGGGGGCCCCGTCCCTCAGCCTCAGCCGCCGATCGCGGCGGTGAGGGCCACCGGGTCGAGCGGGTCTCCGACGAAGCGGGCGCGCCACTGCGCGACGCCCTCCTCGTCGGCGTTCGCGGCCTCGAGCAGGTCGGCGACCGTCCCGCCGGAGGAGAGGTCGAACGGGTAGCGGACGTAGTCGCGGTAGTCGTCGATGTGGGCGGCGACCGCGTTGGTCTCGTGGTGGTACTGCACGTCGGTGTTCCACATCACCGTGGTCACGCCGCGCGCGACCGCCAGGCAGGCGAAGGTGCTGGTGGCGAGCACGGCGTCGTGGGCGTCGATCTGGGCGATCATCTCGTCGAAGTGCCCGGTCTCGCCGTGCACGTACGTCACCCGCGGGTCCTCCCAGAGGCCGTTCTCGGCGATGTCGCCGATCACCCGCACGGTGACCTCGACGCCGGCGTCGAGCAGGCCGCGCAGGGCCTCGGCGTTCTGGACCGGCGGCCGGGGGTTGCCGTGGTACGGGGGGTGCTCGGGCGCGAGCAGCACGCGGCGCAGCGGGCCGCCGGCGCGCCGGTCGCGCAGGCCGCACATGCCCCACCCGACCACGTGGACCGGGTGCGGATAGCCGTAGCGGCGCGCCACCTCGACGTGCCCGGGCGCGCAGGCGAGGACGCCCGACAGCCGCTCGTAGGGCACGTAGAGCCCGTCCCAGGCGGCCATCAGCGTCGAGGCCGCGCCGTCGGGATAGAGATAGGCGCGCCCGCCGTTGTCGACGCACGCGTCGAGATAGGGCAGGCGCCCGAGGCCGGGGTAGTCGTTGTTGATCATCGCCACGTCGGCGATCGAGGGGTGCCCCACGAGGCGGTGGCCGGCGGCGGCGAGGGCGTCGGCGATCGTGCGCGCCTTGCCGTGCCAGTCCATCAGGAAGACGTCGAGGGCGCCGGCGACGAGCGGCGCGGAGGCGCCGCGGTCGGAGAACGCCATCACGCGTGACCGGCCGGCGGGGGTGTCGATGGCGACGTCGCGCGTGGCGACGATGCCGAACGGCGCGAGCAGCGAGATCGGCTCGGGGCCGTGGGCGGCGGGGCGCTCGACGACCACCACGACGGCGCAACGACCGACGAGGGTCGCGATCTCGTGGGCGATCGCATGTGCGGGGGTCTGGGCGAAGCAGTCGACCAGGGCGACGCAGGTCGTGGAGAGCGCGCGCGTGCCGAGCAGGCCGGCGAGGTCGTCTCCGAGGTCCGACGGCCGCGGATCGAGGTCGCGCACGGCGGCGCCCGCCAGCTCGGACGACTCGACCGGATACGGCGCGATCAGGAAGGTCCGGGCGGCGCCGGCGAGGTGCGCCTCCTCGAGGGCGATGTCCACGGAGGCGCGGTGCCAGAGCGCCTCGGGCGTGAGCCCGGGGCCGGCCGTCGTGTGGAGATCGCTCACCCCGGCTCTATCGGCCCCGGGGTGGGCGACCTGAGGCGAATGTGTTCGGTTCCGTTGATCCGGGCGGCGCGCGACAAACACCCCCGGGTCAGCCCCCGCCGCACTCCTCGAGGAACATCTTCACGTTGAGGAACGAGA
>JAEMRL010000223.1 GCA_016463385.1 Thermoleophilia bacterium | reverse complement strand
AGGTGCGGTCGGCCACCCAGCCGGCGGCGGGGGCCACGATCGCCACCGCCAGCCCGTCGACGCTGACGGCGAGGCCCGCGGAGCCGACCCCGGTGCCGAAGTCGTCGGCCACGTCCTCGAGCAGCGGCGAGATGACGAGCGCCTCGGAGCCGACCGCGAAGACGCCGAGCAGCAGCGCGAGCGTCGCGGCGGCGAGGGCGCGGCCCGAGAGCGTCGCGGGCGCGGCGCCGGTGGTGGTTGTGGTGGCGCCCATCCGGTCAGTCTGCCGTGCCGGTGGGCCCGAGGCCGGCGCGGTCAGGCCCCGACGCGCTCCGGCGTCAGCTCGCCGATCGAGCCCAGGACGTCGTCGGCGAGGGCGAGGGCCTCGGCGGCGGGCGGGTAGAGAAGGTTCGGGATCGCCACGACGCGCATCCCGGCGGCGGCGGCGGCCCGGATGCCCGCGGCCGAGTCCTCCACCGCGACCGCGTCGCCCGGCGCGACGCCGAGCCCCTCGAGCGTGCGCAGGTAGACGTCCGGAGACGGCTTGCCGCGGCCGACCTCCTCGGAGGAGACGGTGACGGCGAAGGAGCCGGCGAGGCCCGCGAGGCCGAGGACCGCGTCGATCAGGGCGCGGCTCGAGGAACTGGCCAGGCCGAGCGGCAGCCGGCCGGCCATCCCGGTCACGGCCTCGCGGGCGCCGTCGATGAGCGGCAGGTCGGCGCGGTAGCGGGCGATCAGGCGATCGACGACCTCGCGCTCGATCTCCGACGGCGACATCGGCAACCCGACCTCGGTGTGCATGTAGCCGGTCCACTCGGGCGTGCTCATGCCCATCATGTCGTGGTGCGCCTCCGGCCCCCAGCGGCCCCCGCGCTCGCGGGCGAGGTCCTCGCGCACCACGTCCCACACCTCCTCGGAGGAGATGAGGACGCCGTCCATGTCGAACACGACGGCACGGGTCATGCGCGCGCCCGCCCGGATAGCCTGCGGGCGTCGCCGCCGACCCGGCGGGCCGTACCGACCAGGAGGGACCAGATGGAGGCGCGCGTTCTGGAGTCGGTCTTCCCCACCGACACCAACCCACGCGGGAATCTCTTCGGGGGCACCCTGGTCTCCTGGATGGACAAGGCGGCGGGCTTCGCGGCGATGCGCCGCTCGCGCTCGGTGGTGGTCACCGCCGCGATCGAGGACATCGCCTTCAACGTGCCGATCGTGCAGGGCGACCTCGTCGAGGTGTACGCCCGCGTCGTCTCGGTCGGCCGCACCAGCATGCGCGTCCGGGTCGAGGTGAGCAAGGAGGACGCGCTCGCGGGGACCCACGAGCTCTGCACGGTGGGCCACTTCACGATGGTCGCCGTCGGCGACGACCGCCGCCCCGTGCCGGTGCCGCCCGAGGGGGACGCCGCCGGCGCATAGCGCGGCGGGAGCTCACCCCGGCAGGTCCCAGCGGTGGACCGGATCGCCGGCGGTGGCGCGCGCGATGTAGGCCTCGGTGAGGGCGGCGAGGGCGGCCTGGCGACCGCGCCCGGGCTCGAGCGCGGCCAGGGCGCGCCGTTGCCAGACGGCGCCGGTGCGCCCCGACTCCACCCTCTCGGCGATCACCCCGAGCATCTCATCGGCCTCCGCGCGCTCGACGCCGAAGCCGATCAGGCCGACGCGGGCCACCGGCAGGAGGCGGCGGATGAGGTCGGTGGCGCGGGCCGGACGCGGTGAGGGCGCCTCCGGCGAGGGCCACAGCAGCACCGCGTCGAGGCCGTCGCGGGCGGCGGCGTAGAAGTTGCCGCGGGCGAACTCGAACGGCATCGAGCGTGCCATCCACTCCATCTGCGGGGCGAGCGCCACGGTGAGCCCCACGATGAAGGCGATGTTGGCCTGCATGTCGACCAGCGTCGGCCCGCCGGGGAGGGCGCGCATCTCGATGCGCAGATGGGGATCGTCGCCCGGGGCGAAGACGGCGCGGTTCCACCTCCAGACCGTCCCGTGGTGCATCCGCAACTCGTCGAGGCCGGGGGTCCCGCCCGCGGCCAGCACCTCGGCCGGGTCCTCGTCGCCGAGGACGGGGAGGATCGGCACGTGCAGGGCCACGCTCTCGGCGAAGGGCTCGAGCGGCCCCCCGATCCAGCCGTGGCCGAACGACGCCCGCGACGGCAGCCATGCGCCGCCGATCGGTGCGCGGTCGTCGATCGCCTGCCCGAAGAGCGCCACGCGGGTCTCGTGCCAGAGCAGGTGGCCGAGCAGAAGCGGTGAGTTGCCGGCCGACGCGAGCACCGGCGCCACCGCGATCTGCGCGGCGTTGAAGGCTGCCGCGAAGGCGGCCGGCGGGACGCGCAGGTGCACGTGGAGGCCGGTCGCCGCCCCCTCCACGGTGATGTCGTCCCACTCCATCCGCAGGGGCTCGTCGCCGTCGATGTCGATGTGGAACGGCTCGCCGCGGAGGCCGAGCAGCCCGTCGCTGAGCGCCCGGAACCGGGCGGAGTCGCTCATGCCGGCCGGACCGAGATCGGAGAGGCGGAGCGTCGGCAGGATGCCGACGGCCACCGGCCGCGCGCCGGCCGAGCCCGCGGCGCGGGCCACGTCGGCGAGGCCCGCGGCGAGGTCGGCGCCGAGCGCCTCCATCGGACGTCCCGCCAACGGGACGGGTGCCGAGTTGATCTCCAGGTTGAACCGGTCGAGCTCGAGATCGACGTCGCGGTCGCCCGCGGCGGCCCGGACGTCGGCGTTCACGGGCGCGGGCTGCGCGGCGGCGTCGACCAGGCCGATCTCGAGCTCGGCGCCGATCGACGGGGGACCCTCGCCGAAGCCGGGCCGCACCAGCATCCGGCCGAGCGTCGCGACGGCCTCGCGGCAGCGCTCGGCGAACCGGTGGTGGTCGCCCGGCGGGAAGCGCTCGCTCTCGATCTCCTCACCCACATCCACCATCCTGCCCGTCCGGAGCCCCGATGAGGCGGCCGGACCGACGAGACGCCCGCATCGGCGCAATACTCCACCCGATGCTCCTGCCCGTGGTCATGGTGGTCGAGGACGACGCCGCCCTCCGGTCGGTCCTGCTGCGGGGCCTCCAGGAGGAGGGCTTCCGTTGCGAGGCCGTGGGCACCGGGGCGCAGGTGCTCGAGCGCGTCGCCGAACTCGCCCCGCAGGCGCTGGTGGTGGACGTCGGGCTCCCCGATTGCGACGGACGCGACGTATGCCAGGCGCTCCGCGCACGGGGAGACGAGACGCCCGTGCTCTTCCTGACCGCCCGCGACGCCCTCGTCGATCGCCTCTCGGGGTTCGACGCCGGAGGCGACGACTACCTGACCAAGCCGTTCGCCCTCGACGAGCTGGTGGCGCGGCTGCGGGCGCTGATCCGGCGCGCGGGGCCCCCGGCGCCGACGCGGATCGGCGCCCTGGAGCTGGATCCGGCCACCCACGCGCTGCGCTGCGCCGACGAGCAGGCCCGGCTCACCCCCACCGAGTTCCGGATCATCGCCGCCCTCTTCGCCCGGCCGGGCGAGGCCGTCAGGCGGCGCGAGCTGGTGCGCGCCGGCTGGCCCCACGGCGCGATCGTCAACGACAACACCCTCGACGCGTACATCGCGCGCCTGCGCCGCAAGCTGCGCGGGCTGCCCGGGGCGCCCGCGCTCGAGACCGTCCACGGCGTGGGGTACGCGATCCGGTGAGGATCGGCCGGCCGCGGGCACTGCGCTCGCGCCTGCTGCTGGCGGTCGTGGCGGGCGTCGGCGTGGCGCTCGTCCTCCTGGTGGTGGTGTTCAACGTCATCCTGGCCGCGACGCTCGCCAACGACGCCGACGAGATCGCGAGGGCCCGGGCCGAGGCCGAGCTGGCGACCCTGACGGTGATCGGCGACGTGGTGGTGGTCGACGCCGACCGCACGCTCGCCAGCACCGACACGCCCACGTGGGTGTTCTCGGGCGGGCGGACGCTCGAGGCGCCGCCCCCCGACCCGCGGATCGACGCGGCGGCCCGGGCGCTCGACGGGGGCCCGGAGCGATCGGTCGACGTGGACGAGATCCACCTCCACGCGCGCCCGATCACCTCGGACGGGGTGCGCGTCGGGACGGTCGTCTCCGGCATCTCGCTCGCCCCCTACAACCGCACCCGGGCGATCGCGCTGATCGCCTCGTCGCTGCTCGCGCTGATCGTCCTCAGCGCGGTCGCGGTGGCGTCGGCCGCGATGCTGCGGGCGGCGCTCCGGCCCGTGGCGCGGATGACGGCCGACGCGGCGGCCTGGAGCGAGAGCGACCTCGACAGCCGCTTCGCCGCGGGACCGCCCCACGACGAGATCACCCGTCTCGCCGCGACGCTCGACGGGTTGCTCGACCGCCTGGCCGCCGGCATGCGCCGGGAGCGCCGCCTCACCGCCGAGGTCTCCCACGAGCTGCGCACCCCCCTCGCGCAGATCACGGCGGAGGTCGATCTCGCGATGCGGCGCGACCGCGCGCCCGAGGACTACCGGCAGGCCCTGGAGAGGATCCGCGAGGGGGCGGACCGGATCGAGCGCACCGTGGAGACCCTGATGGCGACCGCCCGCCAGGAGTCGCTGCTGCCGCGGGGCGCGGGCGACGCCGCGGACGCCGCGGCGCGCGTCGTCGCGGCGTGCGAGCCCCTGGGGGCGCAGCACGGCGTCCGGCTGGAGATGGCGGCACCCGAGGGGCCCTCCCGGGCCGGCGTGGAGGAGCAGGTGATCGAGCGGATCCTCCAGCCGATCGTCGAGAACGCCTGCCGTTTCGCCACGGCGCGCGTCCGGGTGGCGGTGGGCACCGACGAGCGCGGGGTCTCCCTCGAGGTCGCCGACGACGGCCCCGGCGTGGCCGACGAGGACCGGGAGGCGATCTTCGAGCCGGGGACGCGCCGCGAGCCGGCCGGGGGG
>JAEMRL010000222.1 GCA_016463385.1 Thermoleophilia bacterium | reverse complement strand
GCGGCGGGACGGGTCTTCCTGTCGCCCGTCCCCGGGGTCCAGCCGGTCACGATGATCTGCATCGTCACGGGCGCGTCCCTCGGCCCGCGGGCCGGGCTGGCCGTGGGGCCGATCGCGGGCCTGCTGTCGAACAGCTTCCTCGGTCAGGGGCCCTGGACGCCGCCCCAGATGGCGCTCTGGAGCGCGGCCGGCCTGACCGGGGCCCTGCTGCGCGCCGTCTGCCGGCGCCGGGCCGGGCTGGCGGCGGTGGCCTTCGCCTGGGGGCTGATCTTCGGCTGGGCGATGAACATCTGGTACCTGGCCTCGTTCGGGCCCGAGGTCAGCTGGGCGAGCATCGTGCTCACCGGCGGCCGGAGCCTGCCCTTCGACCTCGCCCACGCCATCGGCAGCGCGGCGCTCGCCCTCATCGCCGGCCCGGCCCTGCTGCGACTGCTCGGGCGCTACGCGCTGAGGGTGCGCACCGAGATCGTCAGCGGGCCAGATCCCGCGCTCGCGCCCGGAGGGCGTCCTCCGCCGCTGTCGCCCGCTCCCGCGCCGCCGCGCTGACCGCGCGCGCTCCCGCGATGCGGGCGCGGCAGTCGGCGATCATCGCCGCCACCTCGGCCGGGGCGGCCGAGCCGGTCTGCAGCCGCGCCGCCACGCAGGCGGCCGGATCGAGCGCGTCGGCGAGCGCCTCGGCCGACAGGGACACCGGGCGGCCCACCGAGGCCTCGGCGGCGGCCGACAGGCGCTCGGGCGTGAGCGCGTCCGGCGGGAGCCCCTCCTCCACCAGGTCGCGCACCGCCCGCCCGACCACGTGGTGCGCGGTGCGGTAGTCGAGGCCCGCCTCGACGGCCAGCACGTCGGCCACGTCGGCGGCGGCGGTGAAGCCCTCGCGGGCCGCGCGCTCCCAGCGTGCGGCGTCGATCGTCATGCCCCCCACGACCTCCGCGGCGAGCCGCGCGACCGCGACGGCCTCCTCGAGCGCCCGCGGGACGCTGCCGTTGAGCAGGTGGAAGTGGTCGGTGCGGGCCGAGCCGGTGTGCAGGGTCACCAGCATCGCGGCCAGGTCGCCCGCGGCGATCCCGGCCTGGGTACGGATGACGGCGAGGGCGTAGGGGTTCCGCTTCTGCGGCATCAGCGCGCTCGCGCGGCTGTGGCGGTCGGCCAGCTGGACCGCGGCGAACTCCTGGCTGGCGAGGATCTCGAGGTCCTGGCCGAGCTGTGAGCCGTGGGTGGCCGCCGTGGCGAGGACCGCCGCGAGCTCGACGTAGCCGTCGGCCTGCCACATGGCGTCCTTGGCGTGGGTCATCACGCCCGCGCATCCGAGCAGCTCGGCCAGGCGCTCGCGGTCGAGCGGCCAGCGCGATCCGGCGCTGCCGCCGACTCCGGCGACGCTCTGGTCGAGCCAGCCATGGACGCCGCGCATGCGGTCGGCGTCGCGCAGCGCCGGGTAGGCGTAGGTGAGCAGAAGGTGGCCGATCGAGCTCGGCTGCGCCGGCTGGAGGTAGGTGTAGTCGGCGGCCAGGTCGTCGGCGTGGCGCTCGGCGAGGTCCACCAGCGCGGACGCGAGGTCGAGCGTGGTGTCGTGCAGATCGAGGACGCCGGCGCGGGCGACCAGCCGCAGGGCGACCCGGAAGGCCTCGCGGCGCGGGCGCCCCGCGCTCAGCCAGCCGGCGGCAGAGGCCCCGACGCGGGCCTTGAGCTCGTGCTCGCGGCTGTTGAACGCGTCGCCGAGCTCGGCGCGCCAGGGGAACGCGTCCGGATCGAGGGCGTCGAGCGCCAGCAGGCCGTCGAGCAGCCCGCGCGCGTCGTCGCCGGTCACCGCGCCCCCCTCGATCAGCGCGACGGCGTGTGCGAGGTCGGCCAGGGAGAGCCACCGGGCGAGGCGGGGGCCGTGCGAGATCTCGTGCGCGTAGCCCGCGCGGACGAGCTCGGGCGCGGGTCCACCGGTCAGGCGCCCGCCGGCGCCGAGGTAGTCGTTGCTCACGCCGGTGATCCTAGGGACCGGCGCGGGCGGTTGACATCCGGCCGCGGGCCTAGCATGCTGCCCCCGCTTATCGGAGAGATAAGCAACGCGTATCACAGCGCCGCTCCCCCCCGCGGCAACGGGGGGGAGCGACTCACCGCTTGGCCCCTGTCCGAACCAAGGAGTGTGGTGTGATCCTACGTCAGGTATTCCGCAGACCCGCGGCCCTCGTGGCGCTGCTCGCCGCCGGCCTGATCGCCGTGACCGGCTGTGGCGACGACGATTCCGCGTCGGCAGGCACGAGCGGCGGATCGGGTGGGGACTCCACGCTGACCCTGGTCGGCTACACCACTCCCCGCGAGGTCTACGAGGAGGTCATCCCGGCCTTCCAGGCGACCCCCGCCGGCGAGGGGATCGAGTTCGAGCAGTCCTACGGCCCCTCGGGTGACCAGAGCCGCGCCGTCGAAGCCGGTCTCGACGCCGACGTGCTGGTCCTGTCGCTCGCGCCCGACATCACCCGGCTCGAGGAGCCGGGCCTCGTCGACCCGACCTGGGACGACGGCCCCACCAAGGGCTTCGTCAGCACGTCGGCCGTGGTCTTCCTCGTCCGCGAGGGCAACCCGGAGAACATCCGGACCTGGGACGACCTCGTGAAGGACGGCATCGAGGTGATCACCCCGAACCCGTTCAGCTCGGGCGGGGCCCAGTGGAACGTGGCCGCCGCCTACGGCGCCCAGCTGAAGGCCGGCAAGACCAAGGACCAGGCGCTCGAGTACCTGCGGACGCTGTTCGCCAACGTGCCGGTGCAGCCCAAGGGCGCCCGTGAGTCGCTGCAGGTGTTCCAGGCCGGCAAGGGCGACGTGCTCCTCGCCTACGAGAACGAGGCCAAGCTCGCGCAGGCCAACGGTGAGCCGGTCGAGTTCGTCATCCCCGACGACACGATCCTGATCCAGAACCCGATCGCCGTGACCACCAACAGCGGCAACCCGACAGCGGCCCAGGCCTTCGTCGACTACGCCCTGAGCGCCCCCGCGCAGGAGGTCTTCGCGAAGAAGGGCTACCGGTCGGTCCTCCCCGAGGTCGCCGACACGTACGCCGCCGACTTCCCGGAGATCCCCGGCCTCTTCACGATGGACGAGGACCTCGGTGGCTGGAAGGCCTTCCGGGACGAGTTCTTCGACCCGGACAACGGCTACGTGGCCGACATCTTCGCCGACCGGGGTTTCAGTCAGGAAGATGAGTAGCAGCAGCACCCAGTCCCCCCCGGCGGCACGTCCGCCGCGGATCACCCTCAGCGGAGCGGGGCGCGCAGGCGCCCCGCTCGGCATGGGGGTGGCCGTCCTCTACATGAGCCTGATCGTGCTCATCCCCCTCGCCGCACTGACGGCCGGGGCCTTCGAGGGCGGCGTGGGCGAGTTCTGGGAGGCGATCACGGGCGACGCCGCGTGGGCGGCCGTCTCCCTCACCATCCAGGTGTCGCTGATCGTCACCCTCATCAACGCCGTCATGGGCACCCTGATCGCCTGGGTGCTCGTGCGGGACCGCTTCCCGGGCAAGGGCATCGTCAACGGCCTCATCGACCTGCCCTTCGCCCTGCCGACGATCGTCGCCGGCCTCACGCTGCTCGCCCTGTACGGGCCGCGTGGGCCGGTGGGGGTCAACATCGCCTTCACCAAGGCCGGGATCGTCCTGGCCCTCCTGCTCGTGACGCTGCCGTTCGTGGTGCGCGCGGTGCAGCCCGTGCTGCTCGAGCTCGACCGTGAGATGGAGCAGGCCGCCGCGTCGCTCGGCGCCGGGCCCCTCACGATCTTCCGCCGGATCATCCTCCCCAACCTCTTTCCGGCCGTCATCGGCGGCTGCGGGCTCGCGTTCTCGCGGGCCCTGGGGGAGTTCGGCTCGCTCGTGCTGATCACCGGCAACATCCCGTTCCAGGACCAGGTCGCCTCGTTCTACATCTACAGCCAGATCGAGTCGGACAACCGCCAGGAGGCGGCCGCGGTGTCGGTCTTCCTGCTCGTGCTGTCGCTCGCCGCGCTGCTGATCCTCTCCGCCCTCGAGCGCTGGACCTCGCGCCATGCCCGCTGACGCCGATCCGATCGCGATCCCGCAGCGGATCGGCGACCGGCGCGAGCGTGCGGCGGAGCGCGGCTCGCGCTACCTGCTGCGCACGATCGCCCTCGTCTACCTCGGCGTGCTGCTCGCCGCCCCGCTGACGCTCGTCTTCTGGAACACGTTCGAGGACGGCTTCGGCACCGCGTTCGAGGCGGTCACGACCGACGCCGCGCTCCACGCCCTCTGGCTGACGATCCTGATCACGGCGATCGCCGTCCCCCTGAACGCCATCTTCGGCGTCGCCGCCGCCCTCATGCTCGTGCGCCGGCGCGTGCCGGGCCGGCCGCTGGTCAGCGCGCTCATCGACCTGCCGCTGGCGCTCTCGCCGGTGGTGGTCGGCCTCTCGATCCTGCTCGTCTGGGGCCGCAACGGCTGGTTCGGCCCGGCGACCGAGGATCTCGGCATCCAGGTCATCTTCGCCGTGCCCGGCATGGTGCTGGCCACGATCTTCGTCTGCCTGCCCTTCGTGGTGCGCGAGGTCGTGCCCGTGCTCCGCGAGGTCGGCACCGACCAGGAGGAGGCCGCCGCCACGCTCGGGGCCGGCTCCTTCCAGACCTTCTGGCGCATCACGCTCCCCGCGATCCGCTGGGGGATCATCTACGGCGTCGTGCTCACGACCGCCCGCGCCCTCGGCGAGTACGGCGCGGTCCGCGTCGTCTCGGGCGGCATCGCCGGCAAGACCGAGACCCTCACCCTGCACGTGGAGGAGCGCTTCCAGGCGTTCGACTACGTCGCGGCCTACGGCTCCTCCGTCGTCCTCGCGATCCTCGCGCTGGCGACCGTCCTGGTCATGAACCTGCTCA
>JAEMRL010000221.1 GCA_016463385.1 Thermoleophilia bacterium | reverse complement strand
CTTCGACGTGATCGTCACCGAGAACCTCTTCGGCGACATCCTCTCCGACGAGGCCGCGATGATCACCGGCTCGATCGGGATGCTCCCGTCCGCGAGCCTCGGCCCGGGCACCCTCGGCCTCTACGAGCCGGTCCACGGCTCGGCGCCGGACATCGCCGGCCAGGGCATCGCCAACCCGATCGCGACCCTGCTGTCGGCGGCGATGATGCTCCGCTACTCGCTGGCCTCCCCCGAGGCGGCCGACCGCATCGACGCCGCGGTCGAGAAGGTCCTCGGCCAGGGCCACCGCACCCGCGACCTCGGCGGCGACCTCGGCACCGCGGCGGTCGGCGACCTGATCCTGGCCGCCCTCTAGCCATGGCCGAGGTGCCCGGCTGGGAGGGGCGCTACTTCGAGGACTTCACGGTGGGCGACGTCTACGTCCACCGCCTCGGGCGGACCGTGCTGGACGTCGACAACTCCTGGTTCACGCTGCTCACGCAGAACACGGCGCCGATCCACTTCGACCGCCACTACGCGGCGGGCACCGAGTTCGGCCGCCCACTCGTCGACTCCACCTTCACGCTGGCGCTCGTCACCGGCCAGAGCGTCCCCGACGTCTCCCAGAACGTGATGGCCAACCTCGGCTGGGACGAGGTGCGCCTGCCCGCCCCGGTCTACGAGGGCGACACGATCTACTCCGAGAGCGAGGTCGTGAGCGTCCGCGAGTCGCGCTCGCGGCCGGAGGTCGGCATCGTCGCCGTCCGCACCACGGGCTCGAATCAGGACGGCGTCGTCGTCATCACCTTCGTCCGCACGATCATGGTCTACCGCCGCGGGCACGGACCGGCGTCGAACCGTCCGCGCCCCTCGCCGCCTCCCCCTGGACCGGCCCGGTAACCTAGGCCGATCCGCCCGGCGGAGCCGCAGGGGGCGCCGCCGTCCGTCGAAAAGGACCACGCATGCAGGAAGCCGAGAAGATCTGGATGAACGGCGAGCTCGTCGACTGGGCCGATGCCAAGGTGCACGTCCTCTCGCACGGGCTCCACTACGGCACCACGGTCTTCGAGGGCATCCGCTCCTACGCGGCCGACAAGGGCACCGCGGTGTTCCGGCTCGGCGATCACCTCAAGCGCCTCGAGCGCTCGTCGGCGATGTACCACATGCCGATGCCGTACTCGCAGGAGGAGCTGCGGGCCGCCGTGCACGCGGTGATCTCCTCCAACGGCCTCGGCGGCTGCTACATCCGGCCGATCGTGATGCGCGGCTACGGAACGATGGGGCTGTTCCCCCTGGAGGCGCCGGTCGACGTGGCCATCGCCGCATGGGAGGGGGGCGCGTACCTCGGCGAGGACGGCCTGCGCGACGGCATCCGGGCCAAGATCTCCAGCTGGCGGCGCATCGGCTCGACGACGATCCCCGCCACCGCGAAGGCCGGCGGCCAGTACCTCAACTCGATCCTCGCGAAGATCGAGACCCACAAGGCCGGATACCAGGAGGCGATCCTCCTCAACGAGGCCGGCTACGTGGCCGACGGCTCCGGGGAGAACCTGTTCCTGGTCCGTGACGGCGTGCTCATCACGCCGCCGGTCCAGGCCTCGATCCTCGAGGGCATCACGCGCGCCAGCATCATCACGCTGGCCCAGGACGAGGGCATCCCCGTCCTCGAGCGCGAGGTGGCCCGCGGCGAGCTCTACACGGCCGACGAGGTCTTCATCACCGGCACCGCGGCCGAGGTCTGCCCGATCAACGAGGTCGACGAGCACCCGCTCGGCCCCCCCGGACCCATCACCAAGCGCCTGCAGAGCCGCTTCTTCGCCGCCACCGAGGGCCGTGACCCGCGCTCGGAGGACTGGCTGGACTACGTCGTGGCCCCGGCCTCGACGCTCTCGCCCTGAGTCCCGTGCCCGAGCGCATCAGCATCTACGACACGACCCTGCGCGACGGCATGCAGCGGGAGGGCCTCAGCCTGTCCGTGGGCGAGCAGCTGGCCGTCGCGGTGCGGCTGGCCGAGTTCGGGGTCGACTACCTGGAGGCCGGCTTCCCGGCCAGCAACCCGAAGTACGGCGAGCTGTTCGGTCTGCTCGAGCGGGAGGACCTGGGCGCGACCCGCCTGGCGGCCTTCGGGATGACGCGCCGCCGCGGCGTGGCCCCGGAGGACGACCCGGGTATCCGCGGACTCGCCGAGAGCTTCGCCCCGGTCATCACGATCGTCGGCAAGACGTGGGATCTCCACATCGAGAAGGTCACCCGCGTCTCGCGCGAGGAGAACCTGCGGATGATCGAGGAGTCGACGGCCTTCCTGGTGTCTCAGGGCAAGGAGGTCGTCTACGACGCCGAGCACTTCTTCGACGCCTACGACGCCCACCCCGGCTACGCCATCGACTGCCTGAGGGCCGCCGAGGCGGGGGGCGCGACCTGGCTGACGCCGTGCGACACCAACGGCGCGACCCTGCCATCGCGCGTCGCGACCGTGATGCGCGAGGTGCGCGCCGCGCTGCCGGGCGTGGCGCTCGGCATCCACACGCACAACGACGCCGAGTGCGGCGTGGCCAACAGCCTCGCCGCCGTCGAGGAGGGTGCCCGCATGGTGCAGGGCACGGTCAACGGCTACGGCGAGCGCTGCGGCAACGCGAACCTGGTCTCGATCATCCCGGCCCTCTCGCTGAAGATGGGCTACGAGGTGCTCGACCCCGAGCGCCTCTCGGAGCTGACCTCGCTCAGCGTCTTCGTCGCCGAGACCGCCAATCTCCAGCCCGACTCCTGGGCGCCGTACGTCGGCCGCAACGCCTTCGCCCACAAGGGCGGCATGCACCAGCAGGGCATGAACGCCGATCAGCGCACCTACGAGCACATCGACCCGGACACCGTGGGCAACGAGCGCCGGGTGCTGGTCTCGGAGCTGTCGGGCCGGGGGACGATCGTGGCGAAGGCGCGTGAGCTCGGGGTCGATCTCGAGGACGACGCCGAGCGCATCGCGGGCATCCTCGCGCGGCTCAAGGACCTGGAGCATCAGGGCTATCACTTCGAGGTCGCCGACGGCTCCTTCGAGCTGCTGCTCGAGCGTGAGACCGGGGTCTACGAGCCGCTCTTCACGCTCGAGAGCTTCCGGGTGATCACCGAGAAGCGCGCCGACGGGCGCGTCGAGACCGAGGCGACGATCAAGATCTTCCACCAGGGCGAGCGCCTCGTGGCGACGGCCGAGGGCAACGGGCCGATCAACGCGCTCGACAGCGCGCTGCGCCTGGCTCTCGGGCCGCGCGTGCCCGAGCTCGGGGAGATCGAGCTGGTGAACTTCAAGGTGCGGATACTCGACGAGACCAAGGGCACCACCGCGGTGACGCGGGTGCTGCTCGACTCGAGCGACGGACATGGGACATGGGGGTCGATAGGTGTGAGCGAGAATGTCATCGAGGCCTCCTGGGAGGCGCTGCTGGACAGCGTCGAGCACGGAACGCGCCGCATCGCCCGCCTTCGCGCCCCGGCGGCGGGGTGAGCGGGGCGCAGGAGCGCATCCCGCTCGCCAAGCCGGTCATCGGTGACCGCGAGCGCGAGCTGGTCGACGAGGTGCTGCGCTCGGGTCAGCTGTCGCTGGGCCCGATGGTGCCGCGCTTCGAGCGGGCCTGGGCCGAGCGCATCGGCGTGAAGCACGCGGTCGCCGTCTCGAGCGGCACCGCCGGCCTGCACCTGTGCCTGCACGCGCTCGGCCTCGGGCCGGGCGACGAGGTGATCACCTCGTCGTTCTCGTTCGTCGCCTCCGCCAACGCCATCCTCTTCACCGGGGCGACGCCGGTTTTCGCCGAGGTCGACCCGCTCACGTTCAACATGGACCCGGCGGCGGTCGAGGCCGCCATCACGCCCCGCACCAAGGCGATCCTGATCGTGGACATCTTCGGCTACCCGGCCGAGGTCCCCGCCCTCGTGGCGATCGCCGAGCGGCACGGGCTCGCCCGGGTCGAGGACGCGTGCCAGTCGATCGACGGCTCCTACGACGGACGCAAGCTCGGCACCTTCGGGCATCCGGCGGTGTACGGCTTCTACGCCAACAAGCAGCTGACGACCGCCGAGGGCGGCGTGGTCCTCACCGACGACGACGAGCTGGCGAAGGTGCTCTCGAGCCTGCGCAACCAGGGTCGCTCCGACGACGGCGCCTGGCTCGTCCACTCGCGCCTCGGCTTCAACTACCGGCTGTCCGACGTCCACAGCGCCATCGGCGTCGCCCAGCTCGAGCGCCTCACCGACATGCTCGACGGCCGCGCCCGGGTCGCCGCCTGGTACCAGGAGCGGGTCGCGGGCATCGACGGCGTCACGCCGATGTACGAGGGCCCGCAGAAGCGCTCCTGGTTCGTCTACGCGCCGCGGCTCGACCCGCGCTTCGACCGCGACGACGTGATCGGCCGGCTCGACGCGCTCGGCATCTCGTCCAAGCCCTACCTGCCCTGCATCCACCTGCAGCCCTACTACCAGGACGAGCACGGCCACGGGCCGGGCGAGTTCCCGGTCACCGAGGCGATCAGCGCGTCGACGATCGCGCTGCCCTTCTTCCCGGAGATGACCGAGTCGCAGGTCGACCAGGTGTGCGAGGCCCTCGCGACCGTCCTCGGGGCATGACCGAGCCGGTCCGCCTGTGGGGGGGCCGGTTCGCGGCCGGGCCTGCGGAGGCCTTCGACCGGCTGAACTCCTCGCTGGCCGTCGACCGGCGCCTGTGGCCGCAGGACATCAGGGCCTCGCGCGCCCACGCGCGGATGCTCGGCGCGCAGGGGATCATCCCGGCCGAGGACGCCGCGGCCATCGATGACGGTCTGGTCCGGATCGCGGCCGAGATGGAGTCGGGCGAGTTCGCCTTCCGCGAGGGCGACGAGGACATCCACACCGCGGTCGAGCGGCGCCTGACCGAG
>JAEMRL010000220.1 GCA_016463385.1 Thermoleophilia bacterium | reverse complement strand
CCGTCGCGCATCTGCCCGCGGCGCCGGAGCCCGGCGGTGTCGATCAGCACGACGGGCTTGTCGTCCACCTTGATCAGCGTGTCGATCGGGTCGCGGGTGGTGCCGGGCTGGTCGTGCACCACCACGCGGTCCTCGCCGAGGATGGCGTTGAGGATGGAGCTCTTGCCGACGTTCGGCCGCCCCATGATGCAGATGGCCGGGACGCGCTCGCGCTCTCGGTCGACCGCCGGCGCGTCCGGGAGGCGCGCGACCAGGGCGTCGAGGAAGTCGCCGATGCCGCGCCCGTGCTGGGCCGAGACCGCGAAGACCTCGCCGAGGCCCATCTCGGCCAGGTTGTAGGCCTCGGCCTCGCGGCCGGCGCTGTCGACCTTGTTCGCCACGAGCATCAGCGGCGTCCCCACCCGGCGCAGCCGGTCGGCGACCTCGAGGTCGCCGGGTGTCGGCGCCGTCTGGACGTCGACCACGAACACGATCAGGTCGGCCTCCTCGATCCCGCGCACCGCCTGCGCCGCGATCTGGCGCCCGACGGCGCTCGGATCGGCGTCGTCGATGCCGCCGGTGTCGATCAGCTGGAAGGCGCGGCCCGCCCACTCCGCGCCCGACTGGCGCCGGTCGCGCGTGACGCCCGCGACGGCGTCGACGACCGCGTCACGCCGTCCGGCGAGGCGGTTGAAGAGGGTCGACTTGCCGACGTTCGGGAAGCCGACGATCGCGACGACGGGCTGGTCGGTGGCGAGGGTGCTGCCGGCCGACTCCTTGCGCGGCTTCCACCGCGCGCGCTCTGCTCCGCGCTCACCCATCGACGTGCCCCGGGGGCTCGGTGTGGGGGCCGCCGGCGACCGGGATGAGCGCGGCGATGGCGGCCATCATGCGATCGACGGCGTCGCGGGAGCGCCGGCTGCGCGGCCCCGGCGCGATGTCGGAGAGCTCCACCGGCGGGCCGAAGGCGACCTTGACCCTGCGGAAGAGGCGGTGGCTGCCCCAGACGGCCGCGGGCACGACGGTCAGGCCCGGCTCGAGCCCGAGCGAGCCCGCGCCGGGCATGCCCGGACGCAGCACGCCGTCGGTGTAGCGCGTCCCCTCGGGGTACATCAGCAGCACGTCGCCGCGCTCCAGGATGTCGCGGGCGAGGCGCAGCGCGCGCCGGTCGGCGCCGCCGCGCTCCACCGGGAACGCCCCCATCCGGTAGACCGCCCGTCGCACGAAGGGGATGCGGAACAGCTCGGCCTTGGCCATGTAATGACTCTTTCGCGGCAGGACGGCCACGCCGAGGATCGGCGGGTCCACCTGCGAGATGTGATTGCTGACGATGAGCACCGCGCCGGTGGCGGGGATGTTCTCCTGGCCGACCACGCGGAGGCGTAGGAACCAGCGGACGGGTGGCACGAGGAGGATGTGCCCGGCGATCCACCAGCGGCGGGTGATGACCGGGGCCTGGTCGAGATCGATCATCCGGGCGACGCCCCGGCACGCTCGCGGGCGTCCTCGACGAGGCTGACGATCAGATCGGCCACGGAATCGGCGTCGAGCTCGGACGAGTCGATCACGACCGCGCCCTGGGCGATCCGCAGCGGGCTCGCCGAGCGGGTGCTGTCGGCGTGGTCGCGCCGGCGCACGTCCTCGAGCACCACGGCCTCGTCCATCTCGACGCCGCGCGCCCGCAGGTCGGCGCGGCGGCGGCGGGCCCGCTCCTGGAGCGAGGCGGTCAGGAAGACCTTGAGGTCGGCGTCCGGGCAGACCACGGTCCCCACGTCGCGGCCGTCGGAGACCCACGACCCCTGCGACAGCAGGGCGCGCTGGGCGGCGACGACCTCCTCGCGCACCCGCGGGTGCGCCGACACCTCCGACACCTGGGAGGCGACCTCCGGGGTCCGGATCGCCGCGGTCACGTCGTGTCCGGTCACCCGCACGCGGTCGCCGTCGTCGGTCGGCTCGATCTCGATCGGGTTGGCGCGCGCCAGCGCGACCAGGGCGGCCTCGTCGGCCGGCGGGACGGCCTCCTGCAGGGCGAGCCAGGTCAGCGCGCGGTACATCGCGCCGGTGTCGAGGTAGGCGGCGCCGAGGCGCCGCGCGACCGCCCGCGCGACGGTGCTCTTGCCGGCGCCGGCCGGGCCGTCGATGGCGACGATCACGCGGGCACCCCGCCGAGCGCGGCGAGGTCGCGGGCGAAGCCGGGGTACGAGACCGCGACGGCCCCGAAGTCGCCCACCGAGACGCCCTCGCGGCTCACCAGGCCCGCCACCGCCCCGAGCATGGCCAGCCGGTGGTCGCCGACCGAGTCCATCGATCCGCCGCGGATCCCGGCGCCGCCGGTCACGGCGAAGCCGTCCTCGCGCTCCTGTGCGTCCACGCCCAGTCCGCGCAGGGCGCGAACCACCGACGCGATCCGGTCGCTCTCCTTGACCCGCAGCTCGGCGGCCCCACGCACCACCGTCGTGCCCGCGGCGAGGGCGCCCAGCAACCCGACCAGGGGGAGCTCGTCGATCATCGAGGGCACCTCGTGGGGCTCCACCTCGGTCGCCCGCAGGTCGTCGGTGCGCGACACCGACAGCGTCCCGCAGGGCTCGCCGGCGACGGGCTCCCCCACCTCCTCGCGGATCTCCACGCCCATGCGGCGCATCACCGCGAGCAGGCCCGTGCGCCCCGGGTTGAGGTTCACGCCCGCGAGGCGGACCTCCGGGTCGCCGAGCAGCGCACCCGCCACGAGGTGGGCGGCGGCCGAGGAGAAGTCGCCCGGCACCTCCATGTCGGGCAGCGACAGCCCCTCGACGGGACCCGTGACGCCGATGGCCCCGCCCTCGCGCAGCAGCGTGACGCCGGAGGCCTCGAGCATGCGCTCGGTGTGGTCCCGCGAGGGGACCGGCTCGTGCACCCAGGTGGTCCCCTCGGCGAAGAGGCCCGCCAGCAGCAGACAGCTCTTGACCTGCGCGCTGGCGACCTCCAGGTGGTGCTCGACCCCCGTGAGGGGGGCGCCGCCGTTCACGACCAGGGGGGGCGTGCCGCCGGGCGCCGTGAAGATCTGCGCGCCCATCGCCCGCAGCGGCCGGGCGACACGGGTCATGGGGCGCCCCCGCAGGGACGCGTCGCCGTCGAGGACCACATGGTCGATGCGCTGCCCCACGAGGACGCCCGCGAAGAGGCGCATCAGCGTCCCGGCGTTCGCGCAGTCGAGCGCGGGCGGCGGGCGCAGGCCGCGCAGGCCGCGGCCGGTGATGCGCACGGCGTCTCCGAGATGGCCCGAGACCGGCACGCCGCAGTCCTCGACGGCCTGGAGGGTGGCGCCGGTGTCGGCCGAGTCGAGCGGGCGGCCGACGCCGACCTCACGGTCGGAGACACCCGCGAGCATGATCGCGCGATGGGTCAGCGACTTGTCCGGCGGCACCTGGAGGGTGCCGCGGAGCAGTGTCACCGGTGCCACACGGACGGCCGCCATCCGGTCAAGACTAACGACACCTCGCCGGAGCCACCGGCCGGGGCCCGAGGCGGGCGTCCGCGGGGAGATCGATCGGGCGACGCGCAGGGCGGTCTCCTCCCCCAGGGCGGCGCCGCGCACCTGGAGGCCGAATGCGCGCTCGGCCGTCTCCCAGACCAGGGTCACCAGGCCGCGGACGCGCAGCACGGCGGGCGCGCCGTCCACCTCGACCATCCGCGCGTCGCGCCCGCCCGCGTCGGGGCTCGCGAGCGGGGCCGGGCACTGGCGCAGCAGCACGCGCGAGCCGTCGGCGCCGGTCCAGGCGACGATCACGGCCGGCGGGGCCGACGGATAGGAGACGTCGGGCTCGATGCGGGGCAGGCCGCGCGTGAGCCCCGGGGGCATCCAGTCCGGCAGCCACGGCGCGTACCCCGCCTCGAAGGCGGCGTCGGCGAGCCCCGACGCCCACCGCCCGTCGCCGATGCCGGCGCCCATCCCGTGGGTCGCCCCCATCCGCCCGCTGACCGACCCGCCGTCGAAGCGCAGCTCGGAGATCCCGGCCCGGGCGAGGCGGCCGATCGGCTCGCCGGAGGCATCGAGCGCGTCGACGGCGATCACCGGCGCCTCGGGGGGGAGGCGCACGAGCACGAGGCCCTCCTCCCCGGCCGGCACCGGCCCCATACCCACCTCGGCGGCGAGCAGGGGCACGACCGAGGCGGCCTCGGGGGCGGCGCGGGCGACCAGGATGCGGTCGTCCGGCAGAGGCGGCATCTCGAGCGCGACCACCGCGGCCACCACCGGACGCCACCGGCTGGGGCGGCCAGGAGGACAGGCCACCCGCGCCAGCACGTCACCGCCGGTGCCGATCCACGCGACGCGGGCCCGCGGGGGGTCCCCCGCCACCGATGCCGCGACGAGCCGGCCGTCGTCGTCGGGCGCGAGCAGGTGCGGAACCGGGTGCCCGAGCGCCGCCTCGGCGGCGGCGCGATGGGCTGCCAGGGGGTCGTCCACCGGACCATCACACCACAGGCCCGGTCCGTCCGGGCCGCCCGTCATCCTGTCGGCCATGACCACTCATCAGTGTCACGACTGCGGCCAGCCCCTCCCCGAGGGCTCCGAGGTGTGGCTCTCGCCGGAGACCGGCCACCCGGACGAGGCCGCCGGAGAGCCCTACTGCGCGGGCTGCGCCTCGCCGATCGGGATCGCCGCCTGACCCCTCCCCCCGCCGCCGAGCCCTTCGAGGTCGCGCGCGGGGAGGTGACGCTCCGCGGCGAGAGCGCCGGCGAGGGCGACGCCGTCCTGCTCCTCCACGGGCTCACCGCCACCCGCCGCTACGTCGTCCACGGCTCGCGGGCGATCGAGCGCGCCGGGCGCCGCGTGGTGATGTACGACGCCCGGGGCCACGGCATCTCGTCGCCCGCTGGGGCCTACGACTACGCCGCGCTCGCCGCCGACGCGATCGCGGTGCTCGACCACCTCGGCAT
>JAEMRL010000219.1 GCA_016463385.1 Thermoleophilia bacterium | reverse complement strand
GCGTCGGGCGCGCGTCTGCCCAGACGAGGCTGAGTCCGATGCGCGCATCGTCGTCCTCCAGGGGCACGTGGACGACCCCCTCCCAGGCGAGGCCGGACATCGACACCGGGCCCACGAAGAGGTGCTCGGGGTGGCGCGACAGATGCGCGAGCAGCGGCTCCCGGTTCTCGGGACTGGTCATCTCGACCTCTGCGGGCCGGAAGCCGCGGCTCTCGCAGAGACGGCCGACCAGGGAGTGGAAACCCGGGGCGAGGACCTCGGGCACCACCACGACCGGGTGGCCGCGCAGATCGCCGATCGCGATGGCGTCCCGATCGGCGAGGGGATGCCGCGCGCTCATGAAGGCGGCGAGCGGCTCGCGTCGCACGACCTCGGTGCGCAGGCCCTCGCCCCCGTCGAACTCGCGCACGAGGGCGACGTCGGCCTCGCCGAGCAGCACCTCCTCGACGGCCCGCGTGCTCCACGCCTGACGCGCGGTCACCGCGATCTGGGGCGCGCCGGTCGCGAGCTCGTCGAGGATCAGGGGCAGGGCCTCGTAGGCGACGCTCGCCGTGTGGACGATCCGGAGCGCCGCTCCCGCCGTCTCCTGGGTCCGGCGGGCGCGCTCGCGCGCCCGCTCGAGGTCGGCGATGAGCCGCCGGGCGTCCTCGTGGAAGCCGCGGCCGGCGTCGGTCAGCTCCACCGACCGGCTCGTACGCGTGAGGAGCGGGACGCCGAGGTCGCGCTCGAGCCTGCCGATCTGGACGCTCAGCGCGGGCTGGGACAGATGCAGCCGCGCCGCGGCGCGGGTGAAGTTCAGCTCCTCGGCGACCGCGACGAAGTAGCGCAGCTGCTTGAGCGTGACATCCATAGACCGAGGTTATCGATCAGAGGACGTCGGATCAGGCGGCGGGCAGTTCCTCGACCTCGGGCAGCACGCCCCGGACGCCGGAGACGTCGAGGAGCCGCTGCACCGCCTCGGAGGGGCGGTAGATGCTGACCTGGGGGGCGCCCTCGCGGCTGCGCTCGTTGGCCGCCAGCAGCGAGCCGAGGCCGCGGCTGTCCATGAACGTCACGCCCTCGAGGTCGATCACGACCGGGCCGGCGCCGCGCTGGGCGTCGGTGAGGGTGCGCGAGACGTCCTCGAGCGCCAGGGCGTCCAGGACCCCGACGACGCGAACGACAGTCGCCTCGCCTCGCGCCTCACTGCGCACATCGACGTGCTCCGCGGCCATGGCGCGGGACACTAGCAGGGCGCGCCGCCCCCTCCCGCACGCCCGGTCGCGCTAGTCTTACGCCCGATTTCGAGCGATGGAGGAGCGTGCGATGAGGGGTCTGCCGGTCTGGATTCTGGCCGTGATGGTTGTGCTGACCGGCCTGCTCCTGGTGATCGGGTGGCACGACCGCGAGGAGGCCGGCTACCTGCCCTTCATCATGGGCATCGTCTTCGCGCTCTTCACGCTGGCGTCGATCGGCGCCAAGGTCCGCTTCGAGGACGAGGTCTGACGGCGCGCTGACCCCGCCCGCGGCGGCCGACGAGACGGCCCCATGACCGCGAGCCCGTACGGGCCCACCGATCCGGCCAAGCGCAGGAGCGCGGCCATGACCGATGGCCCCGACCGCGCGCCCGCCCGGGCGATGCTCAAGGGCACCGGCTTCACCGACGAGGACCTCGCCAGGCCGATCGTCGGCGTGGCGACGACCTGGATCGAGACGATGCCGTGCAACCTCAACCAGCGTGAGCTGGCGGTGCACGTCAAGCGCGGCGTTCGCGCCGCGGGCGGCACCCCGATGGAGCTCAACACGATCTCCGTCTCCGACGGCGTCTCGATGGGCACCGAGGGCATGCGCGCGTCGCTGGTGTCGCGCGAGGTGATCGCCGACTCGATCGAGCTGGCCGCCCGGGGCCACTCGTTCGACGGCATCGTCTGCCTGGTCGGCTGCGACAAGACGATCCCCGCCGCGGTGATGGCGCTCGCGCGCCTCGACATCCCCGGACTGGTCCTCTACAACGGCTCGATCGCCCCCGGCCGCCACAAGGGCCGCAACGTCACCATCCAGGACGTCTTCGAGGTCGTCGGCGCGCACGCCGCGGGAACGGCCACCGCGGAGGAGGTCCACGCGCTCGAGAGCGTCGCCTGCCCCGGCGCCGGCGCCTGCGGCGGGCAGTTCACCGCCAACACGATGTCGATGGCGCTCGACATCCTCGGCATCAGCCCGGCGGGGCTCAACGGCGTGCCGGCGATGCACCCCGGCAAGGAGGCCGCCTGCGTCGCGGCCGGCGAGCTGGTGATGCGCCTCGTGCGCGACGACGTGCGCCCCTCGCAGATCATCACCCGCCAAGCACTCGACAACGCGATCGCGGGCGTCGCCGCGAGCGGCGGCTCGACCAACGCCGTGCTGCACCTGCTGGCGATCGCGTGGGAGCTCGGCATCGAGCTGGCCATCGACGACTTCGACGCGATCGCCTCCCGCACGCCGATCGTCGCCAGCCTCACCCCCGGCGGCGAGTACGTGGCCACCGACCTCCATGCGGCGGGCGGCGTCGCCGTCATGACCCGCGAGCTCGTGGACGCGGGGCTGCTCGACCCGTCGCCGCGCAACGTCGATGGGCGCTCGCTCGGCGAGATCGCGGCCGACGCCCATGAGACGCCCGGCCAGAAGGTGATCGTCCCGGTCGACGACCCGCTCTCGCCCACCGGCGGCCTCGCCATCCTGCGCGGCAACCTGTCGCCCGACGGATGCGTCGTGAAGCTCGCCGGCCACGAGCGGCGCCTGCACGTCGGCCCGGCACGGGTCTTCGAGTCGGAGGAGGACGCCTTCGCCGCCGTGAAGCGCAATCTGATCGAGCCCGGCGACGTGGTGGTCATCCGTTACGAGGGCCCGGCCGGCGGACCGGGGATGCGCGAGATGCTCCACGTCACGGCCGCCATCGCCGGCGCCGGCATCGGGGACGACGTCGCCCTGATCACCGACGGCCGCTTCTCGGGGGCGACGCACGGCCTGATGGTCGGCCACATCTCGCCCGAGGCGTTCCGCGGCGGCCCGATCGCGGCCCTCCGGGAGGGCGACACCGTGGTGCTCGACGTCGACGCGCGCGAGCTGCGGGTGGAGGTCTCCGACGACGAGATCGCCGCGCGCCTGTCCACGTGGTCGCCGCCGGCGCCGCGCTACACGCGGGGCGTCCTCGCCAAGTACGCCTCGCTGGTGTCGTCGGCATCCGAGGGAGCCGTCACCAAACCGATCTGAGGTCGCGCGTGAGCCACCCCCGACTCGAGCTGATGGACTGGAAGCGGCGGGTGCTCGCCCAGTACGCGCGGGTCCGGGACGGGGGAGGTTCGGCGCGCACCTGCGCCGAGTTCCGCGGCGCGCGCGACGCGATGTTCCGCCTGCACCCCCAGTCGCCGCTCGGGGCGGAGGCGCGCGCGGCCTTCGACGGCGTGCCGTGGTTCGCGCACCGCCCCGACCTGCGGGTGGAGGCGGAGCTCGAACCGGAGCCCGGCGGCCCGGAGCTCGTGATCCCCACCAGCACCGGCGAGCCGACCCGGTTCACCCGGATCGGCCGGGTGCGTCCGGCCCTCGGCGGGCAGGAGGTGTCGCTCGCCGTCTACTGGCTGGAGGGCTATGGCGGCGGGCTCTTCCTGCCGTTCCGCGACGCGCTGGCGGGCGGGGAGACCTACGGCGGCGGCCGCTACCTGCTCGACACCGTCAAGGGCGCCGACCTCGGCATGAGCGACGACGGCGCCCGCCTGGTGCTCGACTTCAACTACGCCTACAACCCGTCGTGCGCGTACGACCCGCGCTGGAGCTGCCCGCTGGCGCCGCCGGAGAACCGCATCGAGGTCGCGGTCGAGGCCGGCGAGAGGATGCGCGCCTGGTATTGAGCGTCCGGCCGGGCCCCGGGCTCAGCGCCGCTTGGCGGGGCGCGCGCGCGAACCGCCGGCGCGGCGGGGCAGACCCGATGGCGCCGCGCCGGACGGCGCCGTGCCGGACGGCTCGTCCGCCTCGCGCCGCTGGCTCCAGACGAAGGCGATCGCCGCGCCGATCAGGAGCACCAGCGCGACGTAGAAGTTGAGGCGCTGGCCGAGGAACTCCTTCGAGGGGTCCACGCGCAGCTGCTCCCAGAAGATCCGCCCCAGCGAGTAGATCGCGACGTAGAGGCAGAAGACGCCGGGCGCCTTCAAGCGGTAGCGGTGCCCCAGCCAGATGATCAACGCGGCCCCGGCGAAGTTCCACAGCATCTCGTAGAGGAACGTCGGGTGGTACGTGCTGATCAGCTCCTGCCCGTCGGGCCGGAAGCCGAGCGCGACCTCGAGGCCCCACGGCAGATCGGTCGGCCCGCCGTAGAGCTCCTGGTTGAAGTAGTTGCCGAGGCGCCCGATGCCCTGCGCGATCAGGATGCCGGGGGCGGCCGCGTCCATCATCGCGAAGACGCTCTCGCCGCGGCGGTGCGTGATCCAGGCGCCGGTCAGGACGCCCGCGAGGACGCCGCCCCAGATGCCGAGCCCGCCCTCCCAGATGGCGAGGGGCGCGTACCACTCGTCGCCGAGCTGATCCCAGCTGGTGATGACGTGGTAGAGGCGGCCGCCGAGGATGCCGGCCAGCACCGACCAGAGGGCGACCTCGAAGACGAGGTCCGGATCGCCGCCGCGCGCGGTCCAGCGGCGCATCGTGAGCCAGGTGGCGACCGCCACGCCGGCCAGGAGGCACAGCGCGTAGAGGCGGATGTCGAACGGTCCCAGGCTGATCTGCCGGACCGACGGGGCGGGGATGCTCGCGATGACGGTGGCGACCCCGTGCACCGGGCGAGTGTAGACGACGGCACTCGCGCCGCCCGCCCCTCCGGTCCGTCTCTTTATGATAATAGTTCTCGCTCAGTTGCAGTACGTCGCCGGTCCACCACGTGCCCACGCACAC
>JAEMRL010000218.1 GCA_016463385.1 Thermoleophilia bacterium | reverse complement strand
GTTCTCATCCTCGGCGACGATCCTCGTGCGCGGACCGATGCCGAGCGCGACCTCCTCGAGCGCCCGCAGGGTCCGGCGGACCGCGCGCGAGCCGCCGAGCACCTCAGGGTCGTCGATCGTGAGCGAGGGCACCGACGCGTCCCAGTCGACCACCGGGCCCTCGAGGCTCGTGGGGACCGGCGCCGGGCGGTCGGCGCGCGACTTGGGGGACGCCGTCGCGTCGAGGGCGAGGCCGAAGGTGACGAGGGCCGTCGCCACGGCGACGAGGGTTCGTTTACGCATCGAGGTCCCGGCTCGGAGGGGCATGGTCCACATGCTCATCGGCAGGGGCCGCCGGGTGCGACAGCCCCCCTGGGGTCAGACGTCGCCCCCGGCGGTGGCGCGGTACCCGCGCGCGCCCACCAGGCGCACCGCCTCGCGCGCGGCGTCCGCCCCACCGACCACCAGGACCAGCTCGCCCTCGCCGTCGGGCGGCCCCGGCCGCAGGCTGAGGTCCTCGATGTTGATGTGGGCGTGGCCGAGGGCGGTCGCGATCTCGGAGATCGCGCCGGGCCTGTTGGGCACGGCCACGAGCACCCGGACCGGCGCCGCGGTGCCGGCCTCTCCCGCGCGGCGCAGGCGCTCCCGGGCGTCGGCCGCATCGCCGACGAATCCGAGCAGCCACTCCCGGTCGTGTCGCCCGAGGGCCGCCGCGACCTCCCCGAGCCGCGTCGTGAAGTCGCGGAGCACGTCGAGCACCGACGCCGAGTTGGCGAGCAGGATGTCCGCCCACAGGGGCGGGTTGGAACCGGCGACGCGGGTCAGGTCGGTGAAGGACGGGCCGGCCGAGCGCAGCGCCTCGCGGCCACCGGGGGCCGTGTCGGCGGCCTGGTTGACCAGTGCTCCCGCCAGGACGTGCGGCAGGTGGGAGACGAGCGCCATGAGGTGGTCGTGGACGCCCGCGTCGATCGCGACGGGCCGCGCGCCGACCGCGACGACGAGGGCATGGAGCTGACCGAACAGGTCCGAGCGGGCCTCCGCGCCGGGCGTCAGGAACCAGGTGACGCCCTGGAAGAGCCCCTCGCGGGCGAACGCGACCCCGGTCCGCTCGCCCCCGCACACCGGGTGCCCGCCGATGAAGCGCCCGCGCTCGGCCGGCGTGAGCGCCTCCAGCACACCGGATTTGGTCGACCCGATGTCGGTGATGACGCAGTCGTCGGGCGCGGCGGCGAGCGCCCGGCGCGCGAGCCCGGGCAACTCGGGCACCGGAGCCGCGAGCACCACGGCCCGGGCCCCCCTGACGACCTCCTCGAGGGAGTCGCAGGCGACGTCGATCGCGCCCATGTCGAGCGCGGTCCGCAACGCCTCCGGCTCCGGGTCGGCCCCCCGCACCTCGACGCCGTCGAGGGAGCGGAGGGCCAGGCCCAGCGAACCGCCCATCAGCCCGACGCCGACGATGGCGACCGGGCCCATGGTCAGGCCATCAGGCGACGGCCACCGGAGCGTCGGCGCCCTCGGCCATGATCTTCCCCATCAGGTCGATGCACCGCTTCACGTCGGCCACCCACGCGCCGAACGTGTCGGCGTGCAGGGCCTGCGGGCCGTCGCAGAGGGCGTGCTCGGGCGAGGGGTGGACCTCGACGATCAGCCCGTCGGCGCCCGCGACCACGGCCGCGCGGGCCATGGGGAGGATGAGGTCGCGCTTACCGGCCGCGTGGGACGGATCGACGATCACCGGCAGGCTCGACTGCGCCTTGGCGACGGGCACCGAGGAGATGTCGAGCGTGGAGCGCGTCGCCGTCTCGAAGGTGCGGATGCCCCGCTCGCAGAGGACGATGTCCGAGTTGCCCTCGCGGGCGATGTACTCGGCCGACAGCAGCCACTCCTCGATCGTGCTCGCCATGCCGCGCTTGAGCAGGATCGGGGTCGAGGTGCGGCCCACCTCCCGCAGCAGGTCGTAGTTCTGCATGTTGCGGGCGCCGAGCTGGATCATGTCGGCCACCTCGAGGACGTCCTCGAGCTGGCGCGCGTCCATCAGCTCGGTCACGATCGGCAGCCCGGTCTCCTCGCGGGCCTCCGCCAGGATCTCGAGGCCCTCCTTGCCCAGGCCCGAGAAGGCGTAGGGCGACGTTCGCGGCTTGTACGCGCCGCCGCGCAGCATCGTCGCGCCGGCGGCCTTGCAGGCGCGCGCCGACGCGAGCGTCTGCTCGCGCGACTCGACCGCGCAGGGGCCGGCGATCAGGCCGAAGGAACCGCCGCCGATGGCGCGGCCGGCGACGCGCACGACCGCGTCACGGCCGCGGAAGTCGCTCGAGACGAGCTTGTAGGGCTTCAGGATCGGGACGACCTTCTCGACGCCGGGCTCGCCCTCGAGCTGCAGCGAGGCGACGATCTGCCGGTCGTCGCCGATGGCGCCGATGACGGTGACGAACTCACCCCGGGAGGGGTGCGCCCGTGCCCCCGCCTGCTCGATGCGCTCGACGACGTGGCGGACCTGCTCCTCGGTCGCGCCCTCCTGCATCACGATCATCATTTCGCTGTCCGTCCTGGTTGGGTCTCGCGGGGGGCCGAGCGGGCGAGCTGCGCCTGCGCGGAGAGGAATGCCGAGTTCTCGTCCGGGGTTCCGATGGAGACCCGCAGGCGCCCCGGACAGCCCAGCGCCGCGCCGTCGCGGACGATGATGCCGAGGCGCAGCAGCTGCTCGTGGACACCGGAAGATCCGGCCGCCGGATCGGAATCCGGCCGTACCAGGATAAAGTTGGCCTGGCTGGCCGTAAAGGCCCACGTGGTCGCCGCGAGCGCCGAAGCGACGCGGGAGCGCTCGGACATGACCTCGCGGACGCGCCGCTCGAGGGCGTGCGGGTGCTTCAGGCTCTCCAGCGCGGCCGCCTGGGCCAGGGCGTTCGTGTTGAAGGGCTGGCGGATGCTGTCGATCGCCGCGATCCAGCCGGCACCCCCCACGCCGTAGCCGACCCGCAGGCCGCAGAGCCCGTGCGCCTTGCTGAAGGTGCGCGTCACCATGAGGTTCGGCCGGGTGCGGGCGAGCGACATGATCCGCCCGGCGTCGGGGCGGTCGACGAAGTCGTAGTAGGCCTCGTCCACGAGGATCGCCAGGTCCTCCGGGAGGGAGTCCACGAAGCGCTCGATCGCGTCGGCCGAGCGGTAGACGCCGGTCGGGTTGTTCGGGTTGCAGACGATCACCAGGCGGGTGCGCTCGTCGACGGCCGCCGCCATCGCATCGAGATCGTGGCCGTCGTCGGGGGCCAGCGGGACGGCGATGCCCTCGGCACCGGCCGCCGTGGCGAGGTGCGGGTAGAGGGCGAACGAGGGATCGGCGTGCACGACGGTGGTGCCCGGATCGAGCAACGCCTGGCCGGCGAGGAGGATCAGATCGCACGAGCCGTTGCCGATCACGACCTCGTCCGGTCCCACGCCGTGGCGCTCGGCGAGGGCGCGCCGCAGCGCGCGCGCGGCCCCGTCCGGGTAGCGGTTGAGGCCCTGCATCCCGGCCGCCACGACCTCCACCACCTCGGGCATCGGGGGGAAGGGGCTCTCGTTGGACGCGAGCTTGATCGCGCTGTCGATGCCGTAGCGGGCCAGGACCTCCGCGGTCGTCAGGCCCGGCTCGTAGTGCGGGATGGCCGCCAGGCGCGGCGAGGTGCGGATGCTCACGCGTCCAGTCTAGACGCCGATACCGGGATCGATCGTGAGGGGGCACCGAGGCCCTTCCCACCTCGGTGCGGCAGCGCTATTGTCGTCTCGACGTCAATTCGGCGACGCGTTCGCGTCAAAGGAACATGAAATGGCCTCAGCCCGTGAGCTCGACCCCGTCATCGTGGTGGGGAGCGGCATCGCCGGGAGCCTCCTCGCACTGACCGCCGCCGAGACCGGCCCGGTCGTGATGATCACCAAGGAGGCGCTCGGCGACGGCAGCACCCGCCGCGCGCAGGGCGGCATCGCCGCGGCGATCGACGGCCACGACTCCGTGGACGCGCACGTGGCCGACACGCTCGCCGCCGGCGCCGGCCTCTGCGACATCGACGCCGTCACCCGGATCTGCCGCGAGGGACCCGGCCAGGTCGCCGCGCTGCTCGCGCGCGGGGTCGATTTCGACCGTCGCGACGGCGTGCTGCGGCTCGCCCGCGAGGGCGCGCACTCGGCCGCGCGGGTCGTGCACGCCGGAGGCGACGCCACCGGTGCGCACATCGTCGGCGCGCTGAGCGCGGCGCTCCGCCGCGACCCCCGCATCGAGCTGGCCGAGGGTGAGTCGGCGCTCGAGGTGATCGTCCACGACGGCCGCGTCGTCGGGCTCCGCTCGGAGGACGCCGAAGGGCGGACCCACGTGCGTGCGGCCCGCGCGGTCGCGCTCGCCGCGGGCGGGATGGGCCAGCTCTACTCGCGCACCACCAACCCCCTCGGGGCCACCGCCGACGGGCCCGCGCTCGCCGCGCGGGCCGGCGCGGCCCTCGCCGACCTCGAGCTCGTGCAGTTCCACCCCACCGCCCTCGCCCTCGGCGAGGGCCCGCTCGCCCTGGTGAGCGAGGCGGTCCGCGGCGAGGGGGCGATCCTCCGCGACGCCGCCGGGCACCGCTTCATGCCCGACGAGCACCCGATGGCCGAGCTCGGCCCCCGCGACGTGGTCGCACGGGCGATCGCGCGCCATGCCGCGGCGCTCGGAGCCGACGTGACCCTCGACCTGCGCCACATGGAGGCGGACGCCGTCCGCCGCCGCTTCCCCACGGTCGCGGCGCTCTGCGCCGAGCACGGGCTCGATCTCGCACGCGACCTCATCCCGGTGACCCCGGCGGCGCACTACGCGATCGGCGGGGCGCTGGCCGACATGTCGGGCCGCACCACCCTGCCGGGTCTGTTCGCGGTCGGCGAGTGCGCGGCCCCGGGGGCCCACGGTGCCAACCGCCTCGCCTCGA
>JAEMRL010000217.1 GCA_016463385.1 Thermoleophilia bacterium | reverse complement strand
CGCTGATCGCCCTCGACCACCACCTCAGCGAGCGCCGCCAGATCGCCGTGGCCGGACCGCCCGGCGACCCGCGCACCGAGGCCCTGGTCCGCGCGGCGCGCGAGGGAGCCCGCCCCTTCGACGCGCTCGCCGTGGGCGACCCCTCCGACCCCGCGGCCGTCGAGGCCGCCCCGCTGCTGGCGGACCGGCCGCTGATCGACGGCGCCCCCGCCGTCTACGTCTGCCGGGGCGTCACCTGCCGGGCCCCGCTGTCCACGCCCGCCGAGCTGGCCGCGGAGCTCGCCGCCGGCTGACGCGGGATCCTTCGCAGGACGTCACAGAACCGTAAGGAACCGCGGATAGCGTCTGCGCGCCCACCAGGAGGGGACCTTCCATGAGGACTTCATCGATCCGGGGCGCGTGCCTCGCGCTCACCGCCACCGCCGCCCTCGGCGCCGCCGCCATGACCGGCGCCGCCGCCACCTCGCAGTCCGCGAAGGCGTCCGCGACGCGCTCCGTCACGGCGCCGGCCGGCGAGAAGCTGCGCTTCTCGGCCACCCGCCTGAAGGCCCCGGCCGGCAGTGTGACGCTGAAGATGACCAACCGTGACGACATCGGCCACAACATCGCCGTGCGCGGCAAGAAGCTGGCGAAGCCCCGCCTCGGGAAGATCGTCCAGACGGGCAAGGTCTCGAAGGTCACCGTCAACCTGCCCGCCGGCACCTACACCTTCTACTGCAGCGTGTTCGGCCACGAGTCGAGTGGCATGCGCGGCACCCTGACGGTGGCGCGGTGAGGCGCCCGCGGGCCGCGGCGATCGCCGCCCTCGCGGGCCTCGCCGCGCTCTCGGCGGTCGCCCTCGGCGCGCGCGACGGCGGAGGCCCCGTCCGCTCCGAGGACGCGCTCACCGCCCGCGACCTGACGGGCATCCCGGCGCCCGACCGGAAGATCGTCATCGCCTCGCAGCGCTGGCTGGCGCTCACCCGGGCCCCGGTGGCGTCGCTGCGCTCGCTCAGCTTCGCCCACCCGGGGACGAAGTCGATCCGCGTGAACCGCACGCGGGCGCAGCTCACCGGCCCGAACGGACGCCAGCGCTTCCCCTATCCGCGGCGGACGGTCGTGGTGAAGACGGCCGTGAACAGCGGCACGGTGACGCTCGTGGCCATCATGCGCCGCGTGACGACCGGCCGCGACGCCGCGGCCTGGCGCTACGTCGAGTACAAGCGCGGCAGCGGCGGCGGGACGTTCTCCAAGGTCGGCGGCGGCCAGTCGCTGTGCAGCAGCTGCCATCTCGAGGCCACGGAGGTGCAGGGCAGCGACGCCGTCTTCACCCGGCTGGCGCCCCGCTAGGGCCCCAGGGCGCTAGAAGTCGTCCGGCAGGCCGTCGTCCTCGTGTGAGGCCAGGACGACGGCGCCGCGCTCGCCGGTGCGCACCCGGATCGCCTCGACGATGTCGTAGATGAAGATCTTGCCGTCGCCCGGCGCCCCGGTGTGCGACAGCTCGAGGATGACGTCGATCGCCCGCTCCAGGTCGGCGTCGTCCACCGCCACCTCGAGCTTCAGCTTCGGGCGCAGGAAGATCGTCGACTGCGCGCCGCGGTAGGTCTCGGTGTAGCCCTTCTGGCGCCCGGAGCCCTTGGCCTCGGTGACGCTCATCGACGGGAGGCCGATCGCCGCGAGGCGGTCGTGGATCGCCTCGAGCGCCTCGTGCCGGATGTACGCCTCGATCTTCTTCACGGCGATCCCCCTCTCCCTCGCGCTGGTGGTCGGCGGGACGATATCGGGGCGCGGCGGCGCCGTGCGGCGGCGGGCCGCCCGGCCGGACGCCCGCTATCCTGAGCGCCGATGGCGGACCTCTCGGAACTCACGGCCATGATCGAGGCGGCGCTCCCCGGAGCGACCGCCCAGCTCGTGGATCAGGGCGGCGGCGACCACCTCGCCGCGTCGGTCGTGGCTCCCCAGTTCGCCGGCCTGTCGCGCCTGGAACAGCACAAGCTCGTCTATGCAGCGGTCCAGAGCCGCTTCGACGACGGCAGCATCCATGCGCTCGCCCTCAAGACGCGTGTACCGGAGGCCTCATGAGCACCGACGTCTCGACCCTCACCGACGAGCAGATCCTCGAGCAGATCACGAGCGAGGTGGCCGCCAACCGGGTCTTCCTCTACCTCAAGGGGACGCCCGAGATGCCGCGCTGCGGCTTCTCCAACCAGGTGGTGCAGATCCTCAACCACCTCGGCGTGGAGTACGGCTCGCGCGACATCCTCGTCGATCCGCGCATCCGCCAGGTGCTCTCGGGATGGTCCGACTGGCCGACGATCCCGCAGCTGTTCGTGGACGGGAAGCTCGTCGGCGGCTGCGACATCGTCACCGAGATGTTCCAGGAGGGCGAGCTCCAGCCGCTCGTCGGCGCCGAGAAGTAGGGCCCGGCCCGGCGATGATCCGGGTCTTCGCCGACGACGAGCCCCTCGCCGAGCTGCACGCGCACCTCGGCGGGGGGGTCGACGCGGCGACCATGTGGGAGCTCGCCCACGAGCAGGGCATCAAGCTCCCCTACCGCGACTACTGGCACTTCGCCGGGGCGACGAACGTCGGGGGCGGGACGGACGGCCTCGACGGGCTCGACCGCATCTACCACCTGACCGAGCTGATCCAGAGCAGCCCGGAGGGAGTCCTCCGGGCGGTGCACGGGATGATCTCGGGCGGCTACCGCTCGCAGCGCATCACCACCCACGAGGTGCGCTTCAACCCCGCCAAGCGCAACCGCGGCGGCGAGCGCGACCTCGACGCCATCGTGATGGCGGCCGTGCATGGCATCGACCGCGCCTCGCTGGAGTACCCGGTGCGCGCCGGGCTGATCCTGATGATGGACCGCGGCTTCCATCCGGACCTCAACACCGCGATCGTCGAGCGCGCCATCCGCTTCCGCGACCGGGGGGTGGTGGCGATCGACATCGGCGGCCCGCGGCCCGGCGGCGCCGACCCGCCCTACCCCTACCGCGACCTCGCGCCGCTGGTCGCGCGGGCGCGCGACGCGGGGCTCGGGGTGACGCTCCACGCCGGCGAGGAGGGCGTCAACGCCCCCGATCCGAGCGCGTTCGTCCAGGAGATGCACGAGGTCCTCGACCTCGGCGTCGACCGGATCGGGCACGGCATCATCACCGCGATGGACCCCGCGCTGATCGACCGCGCGCTGGAGGCGGGCGTGGTGCTGGAGATCTGTCCCACCTCCAACGTGCGCACCGGAGCGGTGCGCGACGAGGAGCAGATGGCCGAGATCGTCTTCGGCCTGGAGGCCGCCGGGATCCCGATCGTGATCGCGACCGACGGCCCCGAGATGATCGGCACCCGGCTGCGCTCGGAGTACGCGATGCTCGTGCGGCTCGGCGCCCTCTCGCACGAGGCCGCCCGCCGCGCCAACGACCGCGGCCACGCGGTGACCTTCCTGAGCCCGGCCACCGTCGGACCGGCGGCTAGCCCGCCCGCCTGAGCACCGTGAAGGGGGCGCGCACGGGCCGGGAGCGGGCGCCGGTCGCGTCGGTGGCGGTCACGACCACGCGATAGGACCCGGGGGCGAGGGCACGCGCCCCGAAGCGCCCGGTCAGCCTCACCCGCGTCGCCCCCCTCGCGCGCGCCACGCGCAGGGTGCCCCGGGTGGGGTGGACGACGCACCGCTGCGCGCGGGCGACGCGGCGCGGGGGGGCGAGCGCGACGCAGCGCACCCGGGCGCCCCTGCGCACCCGGTGCCCCGCCACGTTCCGCTGGATGACGATCCGGACGGCCGCCGGCTCGGACAGGACGAACGAGATCCGGGTGCCGAGGGCGATCCGCCCTGGCGCGGGCGGTCGCAGGGAGGCGCCCCGCGGAACGGCCGCGAAGGCCCTCGGGGAGACCATCAGCCGGGTGATGCGCGGAGCGCCGGGCCCACCGGCGACCGCCCCCGCGGTCGTGGTGAACGTGCGATCGACGCCCGTCGCGGTGCCATCGGGACCCGTCGCGACGAGCCGGTAGTGGTACGTCGTGACGGGCGTCAGACCGGCCAGCGGGACGCTGACGGTGGTGGGCGCCGGCGCGCCCGCCGCAGACGCGGCGACCTGGCGCCCGTACGCCGTCGTCGTACCGAACTCGACCCGGTACCCCGTCTCGAGCCCGCGCGTGTCCACGACCCCGCCGACGGTGGCCGAGGATCCGGCGAGCGCACTCACCCCGCCGGTGCTCACGCCCGGGGGTGCGATCTCGAACGCACCGACGTCGCACGCGGCGCCACCCGGCCGCAGGGCGCCGCGCTGATCCGTGGCGGAGCAGGTGGCGCCCGCCGGCTCACGATCGATCGCGGGACTGCCCGCGCCGGGACGCATGGTGAAGGTGGGGCCGCCGTTGCCGGCGAGCGGGCCGAGGCGCGGGTCGATCGACGCGCCGATGCACCCCGGAGCCTGGAAGGCGATGTTCAGCGTGTCGTCGACGACGGGGATCGAGGTCGTGTCACAGGAGTTGCCGGCGAGGATCGAGCGGGTGATCGTGCTCGAGCCCGAGGCCCGCACGGCCCCGCTCAGCCCCGATCCCGGCGTACCTCGCGACCCTCGCGCGCCGGACAGGGCGCCGAGCGCGCCCGAGCCCGCCGAGCCCGATCCGTTGCGGACGATGGTGGCGTGCCCGACCACGAGCGGACCGCTGCTGAAGATGCCGCCGCCCTGCCCGCCGGCCCCGCCGGCGCCGTTCCTGATGACCGGAGCGGTCGAATGGGCACCGCCTCCACCGCCTCCGCCGGTCGAGTTGTCGCTGATCGTCACGTCGGAGAGCGCCAGCGTCCCGCCCGTGCTCCCGATCGCCCCTCCCTCTCCGCCCGAGCCCCCGTCGCCACCGAGCGCCGCGGTGGTGCTCACACCCACGCCGCCGGCGCTGCCGGCACCGGACCCGTTGGCGTCGATCAG
>JAEMRL010000216.1 GCA_016463385.1 Thermoleophilia bacterium | reverse complement strand
GATCGGCGCGTCGCCGACCCGGGCCACCACGCCCTCGGGCAGCGACGACGAGTCGTCGCCGCACCCCGACAACAGGAGCAGGCCGGCGACCCCCAGGGCCACGAGCCCGACGAGGACCCCCGCGAAAAGCGGTGATCTGCGGTTGATCTTCGTCACGACGGGGGCGATGGTAGCACCTCGTTTCCGGGCCCCGGTTAGGGCGGTCTTAAGGGGTCAGCAGGTGGTCGGCGCGCAGGCCGACGGACCTTAGCGGCCGCGTATCAGGCGGCCACCGCGGAGGCTCCCGCGAGCGCGTCGAGGGCCGCCTCGGCGGCCGCGAGACGCTCGGAGGGGGCGTTTCCGGCGGGCAGTGACACCACCTGCTCGCTGCCGGCGTAGGTCGCCTTGGGCTGCGCGTCGCGCAGCGTGCGCAGCTGGGCGCTGGTGAGGCTGACGGGCCCCACGGTGACACGGCCGGAGCGCACGGCGATCTGGCTGGCGCCCGCGGCGCGCAGCTTCACGCGCACCCGCTGCACCGTCAACAGCGACTCCACCGCGACCGGGACGGGGCCGAAGCGGTCCTCGATCTCGTCGCGCAGGGTGTCGATCTCCTCCAGGTCGGCCGCCAGCGCGATGCGCCGGTGCAGGTCGATCTTCGCGGCCTCGAGCGGCACGTAGTCGGTCGGGATGTAGGCCGACACGGCGATGTCGACGCGCACCTCGCGCTCGGGGGGCTCGGCGCCCTGGCCGCGCAGGACGGCCTCGTTGAGCATCTCGAGGTAGAGCTCGAAGCCGATCGCGGCGACGTGGCCGCTCTGCTCGTCGCCGAGCAGGTTGCCGGCGCCGCGGATCTCGAGGTCGCGCATGGCGATCCGCAGTCCGCTGCCGAGCTCGGTGTAGTCGGCGAGGGCGCGCAGGCGCGAGGACGCCTCGCGCGTCAGCGAGGCGGCGTCGGGATAGAGCAGGTAGGCGTGGGCGGTCACGTCCGAGCGACCCACCCGCCCGCGGATCTGGTAGAGCTGCGACAGGCCCAGCTGATCGGCGCGATCGACGACCAGCGTGTTGGCCTGGGGGATGTCGAGGCCCGACTCGATGATCGTGGTCGCCACCAGCACGTCCGCCTCGCCGCGCACGAAGGCCAGCATCACGTCCTCGAGCTCGTGCTCGGCCATCTGGCCGTGGGCCGTGAGGAACCGCAGCTCGGGCACCAGCCCGCGCAGCATCTCGCTCGCCTCCCGGATCGTCTCGACCCGGTTGTGCAGGAAGAAGCTCTGGCCCCCGCGCGCCGCCTCGCGGCGGAGCGCCTCGGCCACCAGCACCTCGTCGTACTCGCCCACGTGGGTCGCGATCGGCCGGCGCCCCGGGGGCGGCGTCTCGATGGTGCTGATGTCGCGCAGCCCCGACAGGGAGATCTGCAGCGTCCGCGGAATCGGCGTGGCGCTCATCGCCAGCACGTCGACGCGCAGCTTGAGCTGGCGCAGCGACTCCTTCTGGGCCACCCCGAAGCGCTGCTCCTCGTCCACGATCACGAGGCCGAGGTCCTTCGGCTGCACATCCATCGACAGCAGCCGGTGCGTGCCGATGAGGATGTCGAGGCGCCCGTCGCGGTAGCGCGCCAGCACGTCCTTGGTCTCGGCGGGACTCCGGAAGCGGTTGACCATGTCGAGCGTCACCGGCAGGTCGCCGAAGCGCTCGCGGAAGGTGGCCAGGTGCTGCTGGGCCAGGATGGTGGTCGGCACCAGCATCAGCACCTGCTTGCCGGCGGCCGCGGCCTTGAAGGCCGCGCGCATGGCGATCTCGGTCTTGCCGAAGCCGACGTCGCCGCAGATCAGGCGGTCCATCGGACGCGGCCGCTCCATGTCGTCGGCGACGGCGTCGATCGCCCGCTGCTGGTCGGGCGTCTCGCGGTGGGCGAAGCTGCGCTCCAGCTCACGCGAGAGGTCGTCGTCGGGCGGGAAGGCGAAGCCGACGGCGGCGGCGCGCGCCTCGTAGAGGGCGATCAGCTCGCCGGCCATCTCGCGCACGGCGGCGCGCGCCCGGGACTTCATCCGGTCCCAGGCCTTGCCGCCGAGCTTCGAGAGCGCCGGCGCCGAGCCGTCGGAGCCGACGTAGCGGGTGACGCGGTCGAGCTGGTCGTGCGGGACGTAGAGGCGGTCGCCGTCGGCGAAGGCGAGCGCGAGGTAGTCGCGGGTCAGCCCGGCGACGGTCCGCGTCTCGAAGCCGGTGAGGCGGCCGATGCCGTGGTCCTCGTGGACGACGTGGTCGCCCACCTTGAGGTCCATGAAGCTCGCCAGCCGCTTGCCCACCACCGGGCCGCGCTGCGACGGCGGGCGGCGCCGACGCAGGATCCGCTCCTCGGGGATGATCGCCAGGCCGAGCTCGCGCGAGACCATGCCGGCCCGCACGGGCATCACGGCGGCCCCGATCGACCCGGCCGCCGGCAGCGCCCCGGGCTCGAGCTCCTCGGCACGCACCCGCTCCATCCGCGCCATCGCCCGCGACATGTCGCCGCGGCGGGCGAACCCGATCACCACGCGCAGGCCGGCGCGGGAGAGCCGCGAGAGCTCGGCCTCGGCCTCCGAGGGCGAGCGGGTCGCGAACCGCGCCTCGATGGCGTCGAAGGGGGCCTTGCCGGTGCCCGAGGGGGGCGTGAGGTCGAGGGCGGCGAGGGCGGCGAGCTCGGCCTCGACGACCGCGGGGTCGGAGAGGGCTCCGGCGGCGGCCTCGTCCTCCAGTCGCTCGACCGCCTCGCGGAGGGCCGCGGGGTGCTCGGTGGGCGCCAGCCGCACCACCACGGCGTCGCCGACGGCGGGCTCCGAGAGCGGATCGAGGGTCTCGCCGGGCTGCTCTGCCGCGGGCCAGGCCAGCAGGCGGCTGATCGGGCGGATGGTGCGCTGGGTGAACGGCGAGAAGGCCCGCATGCTCTCGACCTCGTCGCCGAAGAGCTCGATGCGGGCCGGCAGGTCGGCCGTCGAGGGGTAGACGTCGAGGATGCCTCCCCGCACCGACATGTCGCCGCGCTCCTCCACCTGGTCGACGCGCTCGTAGCCGATCGCCGCGAGGCGGTCGACCAGCTCGTCGAGCGACACGGTGCTGCCGACAGCCACCTCGAGCGGCTCGCGCGACTGGAGGGCGGCGACCCGCTCGGCGACGGCCGGGGCGCCCGCGACGACGATCGTCGAGGGGCGGCCGAGGGTGGCGAGCGCGCGGGCGCGCTGGCCGACCAGGTGGGGCGAGGGTCCGACGGCGGCCCCGGCGGGCACGCCGCGGGTCGGCCACAGCGCCACCGCGCCCCGCCCGAGCATCGACACGAGCTCCATCGAGAGATCGCGCGCCTCGTCGTCGCCCGGCGCGACCGCGAGCACCGACCGGCCGCTGGTGCGGGCGAGCGCCGCGAGCACGTAGGGCCAGGCCGGCCGGGCGAGCGGCAGGCCGCCGGCGCGGGAGCCCTCGGCGAGGAGATCGGCGATCGCCGTCATCCCGGGCGCCGAGAGGATCAGCCGGTCGACGGGGGTCGGCTCGCTCATGACCCGCCCTCGGCGGGGCCGGGGAGGGCGTCTTCGGGGTCCGCGGAGCCGGGGTCCTTGAGCGCGGCGCGGCGCTCGTTGCGCGCCCGCGCCCGGGAGCCGGGCTCCGAGGCGTGGAAGCGCTCGATCGCGGCCGGCATGCCGTCGGCCAGGGCGGCCTCGGCCATGTCGGCGGCGCGCGCCACCAGCGCGTCGAGCTCGGCGCGCGGCTCGGAGAAGCGCGAGAGCACCCAGTCGGCGCCGTCGCCGCGCCACTCGGCCGGCGGCCGGCCGACGCCGACGCGCAGCCGGGGGAACTCCCCGGTGCCGAGCCCGCGCGTCACCGAGCGGATGCCGTTGTGGCCGCCGTGACCGCCGCCGAGCTTGCCGCGGACCACACCGAACGGCAGGTCGATCTCGTCGTGGACGACCAGGACCTGCTCCGGGGCGGCGTGGAGGCTGCCGGCCGCCGGACCGACGGAGTCGCCCGACTCGTTCATGAAGGTCTGGGGGATCAGCAGCGCGAGAGGTCCGGACGGTCCGCGCGTCTCGGCGAGCCGGCCGCCGTACTTCTGCGCGAACCGCCCGGCGCCGAGGCGCACCGCGAGCAGTTCGACCACCATCTGACCCGCATTGTGACGGGTGCCCGCGTAGCGGGGCCCGGGATTACCGAGCCCCGCCACCAGGCGGATGGGATGAGCCGGGGCGTCCATCGCCCCCTCGTCCTGCTCAGGAAGAGGAGTCGCCGCCTCCGGCGTCCGTCGTCTCGGTCTCGACCTCGTCGGACGGCTCGTCGCCGACGTCGGAGCTCGGCGCGACGACCGAGGCCACGACGGTCTCGGGGTCGGTGACGATGGTGACGCCCTCGGGCGCGGCGATGTCGCCGACCGCGATCGCGTCGCCGATCGTCAGCTCGGACACGTCGACCTCGATGTGGTCCGGCAGCGAGTCCGGCAGAGCACTCACCACGACCTCGCGCAGCGGCTGGTCGAGGACGCCGCCGTCACGGACGCCGACGGCGTTGCCGGTGAGGGTGATCTGCACCGGCGCCTCGACCTCCTGGGTGAGGTCGACCTGCTGGAAGTCCACGTGGAGCACCCCGAGGTGCACGGGGTGCAGCTGCCAGTCCTTCACCAGCACGGGCCGCGCGGGCTCGTCGCCGATGACGAGGTCGATGACCCCGGTGCGCCCCTCGTTCAGGGCCTTGCGGAGGTCGCGTCCCGGCAGGGCCAGGGTGAGCGACGGGCCGCCCGGCTGGTAGACGATCCCCGGGACCATGCCCTGCTGGCGCAGGCGGCGGGTGGGACCGTTGCCGAACTCGGTACGGGCGTGGGCGTGAAGGGCGACGTGTGCCATGCGTGGATTCGTTCCTGGTCGGGGCCGACGCGGGACTCTACCGAAATCGGCGCCGGGACGCACCCGGCG
>JAEMRL010000006.1 GCA_016463385.1 Thermoleophilia bacterium | reverse complement strand
TCACGATGCCCGCCGCCCCCACCCCCTCGGCGACGCGGGCCACCGCGCCGAGGTTGCGCGGGTCCTGCGCGCCGTCGAGGCAGACCACCGGCCCGGGGCGCTCGAGGACGGTCGCCGGGTCGGCGTAGGGATAGGGATCGGTGAGCGCGATGACGCCCTGGTGGTCGGAGCTGCCGGCGCGGTGGCCGATCTGGTCGCGGGTGCGGACCACCACGCGCTGACCCTCGAGCCAGGGTTCACCCTGGAGCTGGGCGAGCACGGAGACCTCGTGCACCGGGCGGGCGCCCGCGGCGATCAGCTCGCGGACGGGATTGCGCCCGTAGACGACCTCCCGGCCGTCGGGCCGCCCGGACGGGGTCACGCCGATCCGGCCTCCGGCGCGATCGGGGTCGCCTGGGGCCCCCCCGGTCCGTCGGTCACCTCGTAGCCGAGCGCGCGGATCCGGTCGCGCAGCGCGTCGGCGCCCGCGAAGTCGCGCGCGGCCCGCGCCCGCTCGCGGTCGTCGAGCAGCGACAGGACCTCCGCGGGCACCTCCGCCGCGGGGCCGGGGTCGATGCCCGCGAGACCGAGGACGTCGAGCAGGTCGAGGAGCTCGTGGCGGGCCTCGCGCAGCTGGGCCGGCGAGGCCTCGCCGGCCGTCGTGGCCCGGTTGATGCCCCGCACCATCTCGAAGAGCGCCGCGAAGGCCTCCGGGGTGCCGAAGTCGTCGTCGAGCGCGCGGAAGAACTCGCGCCGGCCGTCCACGATCGCGCGGGTGAGGTCGGCGTCGTGCCCCTCCCCGCCCGTCGCCATCGCACGGTCGATCGCCTTCAGGGCGTTGGTGAGGCGCTCCACGACCGCCCGGGCCTCGCCGAGGCGCTCGTCGGAGAACGGGAGCTTCGAGCGGTAGTGGCTCGTCAGGAAGTAGGCGATCACCACCTCGGCCGGCCAGCGGTCGAGCACGTCGGCGAGCGGCGCGATGTTGCCGAGGCTCTTGCTCATCTTCTCGTCGCCGAGCTCGAGCATCTCGTTGTGCATCCAGATCTGCGCCATGCAGCCGCCGTGGGCGCCCTCGGACTGGGCGATCTCGTTCTCGTGGTGGGGGAAGATCAGGTCGATCCCGCCCCCGTGGACCTGGAACCCGCGGCCGAGCGCCTCCTCGGCCATCGCCGAGCACTCGATGTGCCAGCCGGGCCGCCCGGGACCCCACGGCGACTCCCACCAGGTGTCCTCGTCGGGCTTGCGGCCCTTCCAGAGCGCGAAGTCGAGGTGCGACTCCTTCGCGGCGCCGGTGGCGGGCTCGCCCGAGACCATGTCCTCCAGGCGGCGCCCCGACAGCCGGCCGTACCCGGGGAAGCGCTCGACGCGGTAGTAGACGTCCCCGCCGGCCGCGTAAGCCAGGCCGCGCTGCATCAGCTCCTCGATCAGGGCGATGATCCCGGGGACCGACTCGGTGACGCGGGGCTCGACGTCCGGCCGGCCGAGACCGAGGCGGTCGGTGTCGGCGATGTAGGCGTCGGAGTAGCGGCGGGCCAGCTCGGCGCTCGGCACGCCCTCGGCGGCGGCGGCCGTGTAGATCTTGTCGTTGACGTCGGTCAGGTTGGAGACCAGCCGCACGCGCACGCCCCGGCGCTCGAGGAAGCGCTTGAGCACCGAGAAGACCACGAACGGCCGGGCGTTGCCGATGTGGATGCGACCGTAGACCGTCGGCCCGCACACGTAGATGCCGACCGTGCCCTCGGCGTCGGGGACGAGCGGCTCCTTGCGCTTGCTGATCGTCGAGTAGAGGTGCACGCCCCCCTCGTCGGCCGCTCCGCTCATGTCTCCTCCACCAGGGCGACGGCGTGGCAGGCGACCCCCTCGCCGCGCCCGAGCGCGCCCAGCCCGTCGGTGGTCGTGGCGTGGACGGTCACGGGAGCGCCTGTGAGGGCCGACATGGACGCGACCATGGCAGGGCGATGGGGAGACAGCCGGGGGCGCTCACAGACGGCCACGGCGTGGGCGTTGACGATCGAGAAGCCCGCCTCGCGCACGCGGCCGGCGACGATCTCCAGCATCCGGGCGCCCGTCACGCCCTCCCACTCCGGCCCGCCCGGGAAGAGCACGCCGATGTCCGGCTCGCCCGCCGCGGCGAGCAGCGCGTCGCAGACGGCGTGCGCGATGACGTCGCCGTCGGAGTGGCCGACCAGGCCCTCGGGGTGCTCGACGTGGACCGTCCCGAGCATCAGGGGCTTGCCCGAGCCGAAGCGGTGGGCGTCGACGCCGTTGCCGATCCGGAGGCGGGAGCTCATCGCGGGCCGGCGCCTTCCCACCGGAGCGGCACCTGGGTGGGCTCGCGCCCGGAGAAGCGCGTGATCGTCTCGTAGCCGGCCCCGCGCAGCGCGGCGACGGCCGTCGGGTAGTCGCGCGCGACGTCCTCCGGCGCGTGGGCGTCGCTCGAGAGCGTGGCGGGCACGCCGGCACGCCGGAAGCGCGCGAGCAGCGACGGCTCGGGGTAGATCTCGCCGACCGGCTTTCGCAGCCCTGCCGAGGAGCACTCGATGGCGACGCCGGTCGCCGCGATCGCCGCGACGGCGTCACCGAGCAGCGCGTCGAGCGCGGGAGGGATGCGCCGGCCGAACACCTTGGGCAGGTCGGGATGGGACATCACGTCGTAGAGCCCCGACTCGGCGGCGGCCACGAGCTGCTCGAGGTAGTCGGTCCAGAGGACGTCCACCGGCAGCCGCTCGGCGTCGGCGTCGTGCGGGTTGTCGATCGCGTGGCCGTGGAGGAAGTGCACCGACCCGAGCACGACGTCGAACGGATGCGCCGCGAGGAAGGCGGCGATCTCGCCGGTGCGGTCGGGCAGCCAGTCCATCTCGACGCCGAGCAGCACCGGCAGCCCCTCGGCGCGCGCCGCGGCGACGGCGTCGCAGAAGGCGCCCGTGTCCTCGGTCGCCTCCGCCCGCCAGAAGGGGTCGTCGAGCCACTCGCGGGCCTCGGCGAAGCGGTAGACGTGCTCGGTGATGGCGATCTCCGACACCGCGCGCGACTCGGCGCGTCTCACGTACCGCGCGATCCAGGCGGTGGAGAGGTGCCCGCCGTCGGCGTCCCAGCGGGGGGCCGCCGTCTCGCGCGCGCCCACCCCGTCGGGCTGCAGATGCATGTGGTAGTCGGTCAGCACGGCACGCAACCCTACCCGCGCCCTCGGATCGCGAGCAGTGCCTCGGCGACGGCCACATCGGAGGACGTCGTCACCTTCGGATTCGGGGCGCGCGAGGCGATCAGGCGCACCCGGCCGCCGTGCGCCTCGACCAGCGACGCGCAGTCGGTGGCCGCGGCGAGGGTGCCCGCCGCCGCCGCGGCGGCGACCGCCTCGCCGAGCGCCGTGGCGTGGAACGCCTGGGGCGTCTGGGCCGCCCAGAGACCCTCGCGCGCCACCGTCCCGGCGATCAGGTGGTCGGCGTCGCCGCGCTTGAGGGTGTCCACGACCGGGGCTGCGGCGATGGCCCCGTCGGCGCCGTCGAGCCCCCCGAGGACCGCCCCGAAGAGCGCGGCGTCCGCCAACGGGCGCGCCGCGTCGTGCACCACCACCCGGCGCACCCCCGCGGGCGCCGCCCGGAGCCCCTCGCGCACCGACTCGGCGCGGCTCGCCCCGCCGCCGACCACGCGCACCGGCGTGCCCGGGCCGGCGATGAGGGCGCGCACGGACTCCTCCCGTCCGGCGGGGGCCACGACGACCACCTCGTCGATGCAGCGCGCGGCACGCACCACGTCCAGCGTCCAGAGGAGCATGGGCCGCCCGGCCAGCGGCATGAGAGCCTTGGGGACGTCGCCGCCCATCCGGACTCCGGCGCCGGCGGCGACGATGATGGCGATCGTGGGCATGGGCAATTCCTCGGGGGCGCGGCGCGCCCGGTGAGGTGGACGGAGGTCGAGGCCGAATGATGTCAGGACGCATGGACCACGCATCCCCGACAGACCCCGCGCGGACCCCGCGCCTGCCCGATCGCGCCCGGTGGCTGTGCTCCCTCTCGCAGGACGAGCGCGACGCCCTCGGAGACCTGACGCTGCGGGAGGTGGACGAGCGCTTCGCGCGCTGGCGCGAGACGGAGGACCCGTTCGCGGAGGAGGCCGCCGCGTGAGCCTCCACGTGGGCACCTCCGGGTGGGCCTACAAGGAGTGGAAGCCCGCCTTCTATCCCGACGGCCTCCCCCAGGACCGCTTCCTGGCGCACTACGCGTCGGTGCTCGGCGCCTGCGAGATCAACGCGACCCACTACCGCCTGCAGTCCGAGAGCGCCGTCGCCCGCTGGGCGGAGGCGACGCCTCCGGGCTTCCGCTTCGCCGCCAAGGCCCACCGCCGGCTCACGCACGCCCGCGCGCTGCCGCCGGCCGAGGGCGGCGACGTCTTCCTCGAGCGCTTCCTCGAGTCGCTGATCCCGCTCGGCGACCGCCTCGGCGCGGTGCTGCTGCAGTTCCCGCCGACGCGGAAGCGGGACGACGGGGTGCTCGCGGACCTGCTCTCGTGCCTTCCTCCGGGCCTCCCCGTGGCCCTGGAGTTCCGGCACGACTCCTGGGACCACCCGGACGTCGGCGACCGCGTCGCGGCGCACGGGGGCACGCTCTGCGTCTCCGATCGCCAGGGCGCGGTGCTGGAGCGCCTGCCGGAGGGTCCGCTCTCCTACGTGCGCCTGCGCGGGGACGCCTACACGGCCGAATCGCGCGCGGCGTGGCTCGACCTGCTGCAACGCGAGGCCGCCGATCGGCCGGTCTACGTCTTCGCCAAGCACGAGGGCGTGCCGGCCGGGGACCCCTTCGCCGGCGTGGGCCTCGCCCAGTGGCTGGTGGAGTCCGCAGGGGGCGACCCGCCGGCCTAGGCCCCCCGCGGCGGCGTGACAGCGCCGCGTGCCCGCATCCCCACCCGGCGGTAGCGTGGCGTGACCTCGACGGGAGCATTCCGATGGCCAGGCCGACGCTCACCGCACTCCTCTCCGCCCTGGTGGTCGCCGGCGCCGCCGCGGTGGGCGCGGGCGGCGCGCAGGCGGCCATCGCCACCTGCGACGGCGCCGTGCCTGCGCCGTCCGATCCGCCGGTGTCCGCCACGGCGGCGTGGGATCCGGCGTTCCCCGACGAGATCGTCGCCCAGATCTGCGTCGCGCGCGGGACGGTGACGAACGCCGCCCTCGACCTGGAGGTCGACCGGGGACGGCTGGAGATGGTCGCGCTCGACCCGCTCGGGGCGAGCGGCGGCATCTATCTGGGCAGCGCGAGCAGGGAGGTCCGGCTCGCGCGGGGCTCGGCGTCGCCGGTCGGAGGTCTCACGAGCGGCCTCGGCATGAGGTTGAGGGTCGTCACCGACGACTACTTCGCCGAGGTCGATCCGCGCATCACCGCCCGCCTCACCTTCCTGGCGACCTACGACGACGGCGTCTCGCCGACCCAGATCCTTCGGGTCCCCGAGAGCGCCGTCGCGTCCGCGGGGCTACTGAGGCGGCCGGCCTGCGCGCTGACCGACCGGTCGGCGGCGCCGTCGGTGAGCCCCCTCGCCCTGACGATCCGGCAGCTCGTCGCGACGGGAGTGTGGGTCTCCCTGCGGCTGTGCCCGGGAGAGACCCTGAAGGGATCCCTGTACCCACCCGGGACTACGCTCGGCGCTGACGGCGCGCCCACGGCACCGGCGGCGGCCCCGTTCGGCGCCACCGCCTCGGCCGGACTGAGCGGCACCTCCCCCAGAACCAGGAGCGTGGGCGTCCGCCCGGACGCCCGCTCCGGGGGTCTCGGCCGGATGGCCGGGCTCGATCGCCTCACCCTGGGGGTCGTGGCGGCACCGTACGACCCGCCCGGAGTGACGCTCCCGGCGAGCGCGCTCGTCCCGGCGGTGGTGGCCCAGCGGGTCGTCAGGGTGCTCGGCCCGCCCGTGCCGCTGCCCCGGCCGGCGCTGACGGCCCGCCGGCACCCGCGCGGCGCAGAGCTCACGGTCAGCACGCGCGTGGACGCCTCGCTGGCGGGACGCCGGGCGGTCATCGAGCGCGTCATCGGGACGCGGCACATCCGCCTGGGGGTCGCCCGCGTGCGCGATCGCGGGCTGATCGCCGGCAGGTTCGTCCTCCGCCGCGACCGCGCCGATGGCGCGCGGGCGATCGCGGGCGTGAACGTCGTGAGGGTGAGGGTCCGCCTCGCGGCGGCGGGCCGGGCGCCCGCCGCGGGAGGCAGCGTCGCGACGATCCGCCTGCCCGCCGCCCGGTAGCCGCCGCTCGGTGTCCCGAGGGCGCCGGCGCTCCCGTCAGCCGGGCCGGATCGAGGTCCTCCAGGCGATCCGCGGGCCGTCGGCGCCGAGGCGCACGACCGCGAGGTGGTTGTTCGACGCGGTCGCGTACGCCGCCCCGGCGGGCGTCTCGACGACCGCCGCCAGCTCCTCGACGCGCAGCGGCTCGCCCAGGACCCGACCGTCCAGCGGGTCGACGCGGACGATGCGATCCTCGCGCGGCTCGGCCCGCCAGCCGGGGTTCCGGCTGATCACCGCCGCGGAGAGCTGCTCACCGGTGCGCGGATCGAGGAGGACGGGGGCGCCGCGGCCGGAGACCACGATCGCTCCCGGGGCGGCCTCGACGCGCACCGCCGAGGGGAAGCGGACGACGCGCCCGGTGGTCCCGTCGGGCCGGAGGGCGATCACACGCCGGCCGGTGGCCACCCAGGTGCGCCCGGACGCCGTGGCGAGGGTGGGATGCGAGCCGCGCGGGCCCCACGACACGCGCACGGTCCGCGCCGAGCGGCCGGGAACGAGGGCCGCGCCGGAGCCCCACGCGACCCACACGCCCTGCGGCGCGGCGCTCACGTCGGTGAGCTCCTCGAGGCCCGAGGGCGTGCGCCGCGTCACCTGACGGGTCCAGGCGATCGCGCCGGTGGCGGGGTCGAGGCGCGTCAGGCGCGTTCCCTGGGCCACCCAGACCGCCTGCGCGGTCGGATCGATCGCCGGCGTGCAGCAGCAGTTGCAGCCGTTGGAGACCTCGTCCGAGCAGCCCGCGACGACGGCCACCGCGGCGGCGACGACGAGCAGGACGATGGCGCGCGGCGGACGGCTCGGCACCCGCCGAGCCTACCCCCGGCGGCTAGCGGGCCGAGCGGTCGGGCGCGCCCGGCATCCTCGTGAAGATCATCTTGCCCGAGGGGCTCTGGAGGACGCTCGTGACCTCCACGGTCACCTCGCGGCCGACGGCCGAGCGGCCGCCCTCCACCACGATCATCGTGCCGTCGGGCAGGTACGCCACGCCCTGGTCGTACTCGCGGCCCTCGCGGATGACCTTCACCAGCAGCGGCTCGCCCGGGAGCACCGCCGGCTTCAGGGCGTTGGCCAGCTCGTTGACGTTCAGCACCTCCACGCCCTGGATCTGGGCGACGGTGTTGAGGTTGTAGTCGGTGGTGACGATGGACGCCCCCACCTCCTGCGCCATCCGCACGAGCTTGGCGTCCACTCCCTCGAGCCCCGGGTACTCGCCGCCCTCGCGCACCGAGAAGCCGCCGTTGGCGAGCGACTTCAGCTCGGCCACGATCTCGAGGCCGCGCCGCCCGCGGGCCCGCTTGAGCCCGTCGGCCGAGTCGGCGACCCGCTGCAGCTCGTCGAGCACGAAGTCGGGGACGACGATCGCCCCCGACAGGAATCGGGTCTTCATCACGTCCACCAGGCGGCCGTCGATGATCGCGCTGGTGTCGATCAGCCGGGTGGCGCCGCCCGGGGAGACGGCCCGGGTGCGGATGCCCACCAGCCGCAGGATGTCGAGGTGCTTGCGCGCGGCGACGCGGCTGAAGACGTAGGCCACCACCAACACCACCGGCAGCAGCAGATACGGGCCGATGATCGGCAGCTGCGCGACGGCGACGCCGGCGAGCGCCGCGGCCACCAGGCCGACGACCAGGCCGAGGGCGCCGACCATCAGCTCGCCGGCCGAGCGGCGGTCGGCGGCCCGGTCGATCGCCCGTACGCGGTTGCGCAGCAGGCGCCCGAACAGGCCGCCCAGAAGGAGACCGGCAAGGGCCCCGACGACGGTGATCGCCGCCCAGGCGGCATAGCGCCAGGGCGACGAGAACCAGTCGTCGAGGGGGAGGGAGGCCCCCGCCTGGTAGGCGCCGAGCCCACCGAGCAGTGCGAGGACGACGCGGCTGACGATGATCAGCATCGTGCCGCCGCCTCGGACGCCCGACTGGCGAGCAGTGCCCCCGTCATTCCCTCCGAACCCTTCCCGTCGTCCTGTTCTCCGAGCCCCCTTGCTGAACGCCAGGCGTTCGCCCCTCTAGTGTCCCCGTTCGGGCCCCACTAGTCGACCAGAGCCTCCGCGCCGACGGTGCTGTCCGCCTCGTCGGCGGAGCGGTTCTCGCCGATGTCGCCCAGGAGGTTGTCGAGGAAGTCGATGGCCTCCTGCTCCTCCATGTCACGGGCGTACATCAGCTCGCTGGCGAGGATCTTCTTGGCGCGGCCGAACATCTGCTTCTCGCCGGTCGAGAGACCCTTGTCCAGGTCCCTGATCGACAGGTTGCGGACGACCTCGGCCAGCTCGAAGATGTCGCCGGTCTTGATCTTGTCCCGGTTGTGCTTGAAGCGCCGGTTCCAGTTCTTGGGCATCTGCGTGCCGTCGTCGCGGAGCACGGCGAGGACCTCGTCCACCGTCTCCTCGCCGATGACCTTGCGCAGACCCGCCGCCTCGGCGTTCTCGCAGGGGACCATGACGGTCATGTCGTTGTAGAGGATCTGAATGGTGAGGTACTCGCGCTTCTGCCCGAGGATCTCCTTCAGCTCCTTCTTGATGATGTTCCCGGCACCGTGGTGCGGGTACACGACCTTGTCTCCGACCTCGTACAACCGTCCCCCCTCGCTCGTGGTTGGCAGGATCGTCCCGTCGTCTTCCGTCATCGTGGCCTTCTCGCTCATCGTGCGAATGCCGCCTCCAGGGCCTCCCGGACCCCGGGGACGGCGTAGACGTTCGCCGGACTGGGCGTACCCGACTCGCCGCCCGCCTCGGACGGCGGCGTGATCGCGACGTCCATGCCGTGCGCGGCCGCGGCCGAGAGCCGGCGGGCGGTGTGCCCGCCGAGGCGCACGGCGCCGGTCAGCCCGAGCTCCCCGAAGGCGGCCGTGCCGGCCACGAGCGGGATGCCCCGGTGCGCGCTGGTGATCGCGAGCGCCATCGCCAGGTCGGCCGCAGGGTCCAGCGCCCGCGCGCCGCCGGCGACGCTCACGAAGACGTCGGCGTCGCCGAGGCGCACGCCGGCGTGGCGCGACAGCACCGCGATGACCTGGGCCAGGCGCGTGCGGTCGACGCCGATGGCGACGCGGCGCGGCGGCACGATCTCGGTGGGCCCCACCAGGGCCTGCACCTCGACCAGAACCGAGCGGGTGCCCTCGATCGCCGGGAACACGCACGAGCCGATGCGCTCACCGGCCTCGGCCAGGTAGAGGCGCGTCGGGTCCTCGACGCAGATCAGCCCGGCGGGCCGCATCTCGAAGAGGCCGGTCTCGTTGGTCGAGCCGAAGCGGTTCTTGGTGGCGCGCAGCACGCGGTGGGCGCGCAGGTCGTCGCCCTCGAAGGAGAGGACGCAGTCCACGAGGTGCTCGAGGGTCCGGGGTCCGGCGAGCGAGCCGTCCTTGGTCACCTGGCCGACCAGCAGGATGGTGACGCCGCGCTCCTTGGCGGCCCGCATCAGCTCGACGGTGGCGTGGCGAACCTGGTTGGGGGCGCCCGGCACGCCCTCGATGGCGTCCGAGTAGAGCGTCTGCACCGAGTCGATCGCGCAGACCGTCGGCGTATGCGCGTCGATGGCGGCGAGCACCGACTCGAGCCGGGTCTCGGCCAGCACCTGCACGGGCCCGCAGTCGGCCTCGAGGCGCTCCGAGCGCCCGCGCACCTGGATCGGCGACTCCTCGCCGGTGACGAGCATCGCCCGGCCGCCGACGGCGACGTTGGCGAGCGCCTGCAGCACCAGCGTGCTCTTGCCGATGCCCGGCTCCCCGCCGAGCAGTACCAGCGAGCCGGGGACGAGGCCGCCCCCGAGAACGCGATCGAGCTCGGCGATCCCCGTGGTCATGCGGTCGGGGGTGTCGTCGGTGAGCTCGTCCAGCCGCGTGACGGGCGGGACGGCGCCGAGGGCCCTCTGTCGCGTGGCGGGCGTGGCCTCCTCGGCCACGGTCCCCCACTCACCGCAGGTCGGGCAGCGACCGACCCACCGTGGGGCCTGCGCTCCGCAGGCCCCACAGCTGTACGACACTCGTGCACGCGACGCCGTCGCGCGAGGTCCCCGCGCGGGGATTACGACTCGCTCGGGCCGGCGGGCGAATCCTCGGCGACCGATCCCGCGGCGGCGCCAACCGTCTCGGGCTCCGGCTCGGGTGCGGTCTCCTGGATCTCGAGCTTCATCTCGTCGCCGTCCCTGTCGATCGTGACGATCCCGTTCTCCGGGAAGCCGCCGGACAGGAGCCTGTCGGAGAGCGGGTCCTCGATCAGGCGCTGGATCGCGCGGCGCAGCGGCCGGGCGCCCATCGTCGGGTCGTAGCCCTGCTCGACCAGGAGGTCCTTCGCGTCGTCGGTGAGGCGAAGGGCCATCCCGTGCTCCTTCATCTGCGTCTGCAGGCGCACGAGGAGCAGATCGACGATCTCGGTGATCTCCTCCTTCGTGAGCTTGTGGAACACGATGATCTCGTCGATCCGGTTGATCAGCTCCGGGCGGAAGACCCGCTTGAGCTCACCCATGATCCGCGACTTCATGTCGTCGTAGGAGATCCCCGACTCGTCCGACACCGAGAACCCGAGCGGCGTGTTGCGCGAGATCGTGGCGGCGCCGATGTTGGAGGTCATGATCAGGATGGCGTTGCGGAAGTCGACCGAGCGCCCCTGGGCGTCCGTCAGGTGCCCGTCCTCCAGGATCTGGAGGAGGATGTTGAACACCTCGGGGTGGGCCTTCTCGACCTCGTCGAGCAGGATCACCGAGTACGGCTTGCGACGGACCTGCTCGGTGAGCTGGCCGCCCTCGTCGTATCCGATGTAGCCCGGGGGCGAGCCGACCAGGCGCGACACCGCGTGCTTCTCCATGTACTCGGACATGTCCACCTGGATGAGCGCGCTCTCGTCGCCGAAGAGGAACTCGGCGAGCGTGCGGGCGAGCTCGGTCTTCCCGACGCCCGAGGGGCCGAGGAAGATGAACGAGCCGGAGGGCCGCTTGGGGTCCTTGATGCCGGCACGGGCGCGACGGATCGCGCGGGAGACGGCCTTGATGGCCTGCTCCTGCCCGATGACGCGCTTGTGGAGCTCGTCCTCCATGCGCAGCAGCTTCTGCGTCTCGGCCTCGGTGAGCTTGAACACCGGGATGCCGGTCCACATCGAGACGATGTCGGCGATCTCCTCCTCGCCGATGGAGGCCCGGGGGCCGCCCTCGTCGCTCTTCCACTGCTCCTCGAGCTCGCGCTTCTTGTTCGTGAGGCGCCGCTCCTTGTCGCGGAGGTTGGCGGCCTTCTCGAACTCCTGCGCCTCGATGGCCGCTTCCTTCTCCTTGCGGACCTGGTCGATCTCCTCCTCGAGCTCGCGGTAGGTCGGCGGTGCGGTCATGGTGCGGATCCGCATGCGCGACGACGCCTCGTCGATGAGGTCGATGGCCTTGTCCGGCAGGAACCGGTCGGCGATGTAGCGGTCGGCGAGGTTGGCCGCGGCCGCGAGGGCCTCGTCGGTGATCGTGACCCGGTGGTGGGCCTCGTACCGGTCGCGGAGGCCGCGCAGGATCTGCTCGGTCTCCTCCTGGCTCGGCTCGTTGACCTGGATCTTCTGGAAGCGGCGCTCCAGGGCGGAGTCGCGCTCGAGGTACTTGCGGTACTCGTCGAGCGTGGTGGCGCCCACGGTCTGCAGCTCGCCACGGGCGAGGGCCGGCTTCAGGATGGAGGCCGCGTCGATCGCGCCCTCGGCGGCGCCCGCGCCGACGAGATTGTGCAGCTCGTCGATGAACAGGATGATGTCGCCGCGCTGGGTGATCTCCTTCATCACCTTCTTCAGGCGCTCCTCGAACTCGCCGCGGTACTTCGACCCGGCCACCAGGGCCGCGAGGTCGAGGGTGTAGATCTGCTTGTTGCGCAGCAGCTCCGGGACCTCGTTGCTCGCGATGCGCTGGGCGAGGCCCTCGATGACGGCCGTCTTGCCCACGCCGGGCTCACCGATCAGGACCGGGTTGTTCTTGGTGCGCCGCGAGAGGATCTGCATGACCCGCTCGATCTCGGTGGCGCGGCCCACGACGGGGTCGAGCTTGCCCTCGGCGGCCAGCTTGGTGAGGTTGCGGCCGAACTGGTCGAGCAGCTTGCTCGACTTCTTGTCGCCGCTCTGGCCGCCGCCGCTCGCCTGCCCCTGCTGGCGCCGGCCGGGGCCGGACAGCATGCGGATGATCTCGTTGCGGATCTTCTCCGAGTCGGCGTCGAAGTCGGCGAGGATCCGGGCGGCGACGCCCTCGTTCTCGCGGACCAGGCCGAGCAGGATGTGCTCGGTGCCGATGTAGTTGTGACCCAGCGACAGGGCCTCGCGCAGCGCGAGCTCGAGGACCTTCTTGGCCCGCGGCGTGAACGGGATCTGGCCGGAGGTGACCTCCTCGCCGGACCCGACGATGCGGATGACCTGGGCGCGGACCTCCTCGACGGTGATCTCGAGGCCCTCCAGCACGCGGGCCGCCAGGCCCTCCTCCTCGCGGAGCAGGCCCAGCAGGATGTGCTCGGTCCCGATGTAGTTGTGCTTGAGGGTGCGCGCCTCCTCCTGGGCAAGTACGACGACCTGCCTGGCGCGCTCAGTGAACCGTTCGAACATCGGGATTCCCCTTCCTGCTCACCCGAGCCCGGAGACGCGAAAACCGCGCCGGCGGCGTACGACGGGCGTTGAAGAGTGCGGGACGTCGAGGATGGAACGCCGAGGGCGTCGTCTGACGACGGTCGTCCACGGCGGCGAGCAAGACCCGGCGGTTACCCGGCGGATGGCCATTCTAGCACGGCCCCCCTCGCCGCCCCCCGGATCGGAGGACGTCGAAGGCCAGCCCAGGATGGCGGTTCCCAGCGGCGATCTCGCCCCCCGTTCGGTGAGATCGCACGTGGATCGCGACCCCCCGGCGGACGGGGTGGACCGGCATCGGCGGGAGTGCTTCATCGCCGCATGATGACCCGCGCCCCGGACGGCGGGCGCCGGTCCGGGGCGGGACGGCCTACGGGTTGTTGACCCGGCGGTCCTGGTCGGGATACACGAGCAGGCCCATCGTGCGGGCACGCTTCACCGCGGTCGCGACGAGCGACTGCTGGCGGCGCGAGAGCCCGGTGATGCGGCGGGAGCGGATCTTGCCGCGCTCGCTGACGAACCGCCGGAGCGACGGGTAGTTCTTCCAGTCGATCTCTTCCGACGCGAGCTGGGGACGACGCTTGCGCTGGGCGGGGGCTCCGCCCTTGCGTCCCTTGGTCTTCGATCGCGCTCGGCCTCTGGGCTTTGCCATCCGCTCCTCATGTGTTCGGACCTACAACGGCGAGGGACTATAGCGAACAGTCCCCCGCCGCTGGAGGCGGCCCCCTCAGCGCGTGATCGCCGACCGCGCGCCGCGCACCCGGCGGCGCATGTAGCGCTTGCCGAGCTTCCAGGTGATGGCGCCCAGCCCCGCGTACAGGGTCTTCCTCATCACGGCCTCCCTCGTCGTGCGGCGCGACCTACTTGCGGATCGCGTCCTTGACGTCGTCGACGGCGTCGCGGACCTTCTCGCCGGCCTGGCGCATCTTGCCGCCGGCCTGGTCCGCGCGACCCTCGTCCTTCTGGTCCTCGTCGCCCCGGAGAGCCCCTGCGGCTTCCTTGAGCTTGCCCTTGGTCTCCTGGGCCTTCCCTGACTCGGTCATGTCGTTCCCTCTCGTCGGTGACCCCTGGATTGTTCCCCCGGGGGGCCGCGCGGAAACGGGCGGAGCTAGCTCCTCATCGCCGGGAAGAGGATGACCTCGCGGATCGAATGGCGGTCGGTGAGCAGCATCACGAGGCGGTCGATGCCGAGGCCGAGCCCGCCCGTGGGCGGCATGCCGTGCTCGAGGGCCGCCAGGAACTCCTCGTCCAGCGGCTGCGCCTCGTCGTCTCCCGCCGCCCGGTCCGCCGCGGCCATCGCGAAGCGCTCGCGCTGGTCGTCGGGGTCGTTGAGCTCGGTGAAGGCGTTGCCGATCTCCATGCCGCCGGCGAAGGCCTCGAACCGCTCCACGATCGACGGGTCGTCGGGGTGGCGCTTGGCGAAGGGCGAGAGCTCGAGCGGGTAGTCGTAGAGGATCGTGGGCTGGATCAGGGTGGGCTCGAGGGTCTGCGAGAGCAGCCCGTCCACGAGCTTGGCCCAGGGGGTCCCGTCGGGCGCGTCGAGGCCGGCGGCGCGCATGGCCGCGCGCAGGCCCGCCTCGTCGGTGTGGACGCGGACGTCAACGCCGCTCGCCTGCAGGAGCCCCTCGCGGAAGTCGAGCCGGCGCCAGGGCGGCGCCAGGTCGATCTCGTCGCCCTTCCAGGTGACCGTGGTGGAGCCGGTCGCCTCGCGGGCGGCCGTCGAGACCATCTGCTCGAGCATCTCCATCACCGCGCGGTAGTCGGCGAAGGCCTCGTAGGTCTCGACCATCGTGAACTCGGGGTTGTGCTTGTGGCTGACGCCCTCGTTGCGGAAGTCCTTGCCGAGCTCGTAGACCTTCTCGAGGCCGCCCACGATGCAGCGCTTGAGGTAGAGCTCGGTGGCGATCCGGAGGTACAGGTCGCGGTCGAGCGCGTTGTGGTGGGTGGTGAAGGGCCGGGCCGCCGCGCCGCCGTAGATCGGCTGCAGCGTCGGTGTCTCGACCTCCACGAAGCCGCGCTCGTCGAGGAAGCGCCGCACGGAGGCGATCGCCCGCGAGCGCGTGATGAAGGCGCCCCGGGCGTCCGGGTCGGACATCAGGTCGAGGTAGCGCTGGCGGAAGCGCGTCTCGGGATCCTTGAGGCCGGCGTGCTTGTCGGGCGGAGGGCGCAGTGACTTGGCGAGCAGCACGGCCTCGTCGACGGCGATGCTGAGCTCTCCCCGGCGCGTGCGCGTGACCGGGCCGGCGACGCCGAGGATGTCGCCGAGGTCGAGGTCGAGCAGGGCGGCCATGGCCTCCTCGCCGAGGCGGTCGATGCTCGCCCAGAGCTGGATCCGCCCGCTGCGGTCGTCGAGGTCGACGAAGGCCACCTTGCCCTGGCCGCGGCGCGCGGCGATCCGGCCGGCGACGCGCACCACCTCGGTCCCGGTGTCGCCGGCCTCGAGGGCCTCGTGCGCCGCGCGCACGGAGGCGATCTCGCTGCGCCCGGGGAAGCGGTGCGGGAACGGGTCGACGCCGGCCTCGCGGAGCGCGCGCGCCTTCGCGCGCCGCTCTGCGATCAGTGCCTCGAGCCCACCCTCCGGCGCAGCCGGATCAGCCGTGGTGCTCACCGGCCTGGATGTCGACGATCTGGTAGACGAGCGCCCCGCGGGGAGCGGGGATCGTGACCTTCTCGCCCTTCTTCTTGCCGAGCAGCGCCTTGCCCACCGGGCTCTCGTTGGAGAGCCGCTGGTTCTTGGGGTCGGCCTCGGCGGAGCCCACGATCGAGTACTCGCGGACGGCCTTGCTCTTGGTGTCCTTCAGCGTGACCCGCGCCCCGATGCTGACGACGTCGGTCGACAGGTGCTCGGTGTCGACCACGCGCGCGTTGCGGAGCTTCTGCTCGAGGGACTGGATCCGGTAGAAGAGCTGCGCCTGCTCGTTCTTGGCGTCGTCGTACTCCGAGTTCTCGGAGATGTCGCCGAACTCGCGCGCCTCCTTGATCCGCTCGGCCACCTCACGGCGCTTCGTGGTCGTGAGGTACTCGATCTCCTCGGTGAGCTTCGCGTAGCCCTCTTCCGTCAGGATCACTTCGCGGTCCATCGGGTGGGTCTCCTTCGGTTTTAGGCGCTATCGGCCTCTGAAACGGCGGGAAACGTAGCTCTGCAGCCGGATGTAATCAAGCCGCCGCGGAAGCGGCGGCGAGCGTTCGGAGGCGCGAGAGCGCGGCGTCGGTCGTCGGGGCGGTGAGGAGCTCGGAGAGTACGGACTGGGACACGTCGTGGCCCGCCAGGTACCAGGGGTAGAACTTGCGCATGTAGCCGACGGCGCGCGAGTCGCCGATCGCCAGGCGCGCGTCGGCGGCGAAGAGGGCGATCTCCTCCACCACCTCCGGCAGCTCCGGGCGGGGGCGGCGGACCCCGCTCAGGATCTCGCCGAAGGCCCAGGGGTTGCCGAGGGCGGCCCGGCCCACGGCGATCGCCGCGCAGCCGGTGTCCTCGAGCACGCGCCGGGCGTCGTCGGGGGTCGCGATGTCGCCGCTCGCGATCACCGGGATGCCCACCGCCTCCACCACCTCGGCGGTGATGCGGTGATCGGCCGTGCCGCCGTACTCCTCGGCCGCGGCCCGGGGGTGCAGGCAGAGGGCCGCCGCCCCGGCCGCCTCGAAGCGGCGCGCGGTCTCGACCGGCGCGGAGGTGCTCGGCGTCAGGCCGCGGCGCATCTTCACGGTCACCGGCACGCGGACCGCGCGCACCATCACCTCGACGATGTGGGCGGCCGCGACGGGGTCGGCCAGCAGCGCGGCGCCGGCGCCCGTCTTGCAGATCTTGTTGACCGGGCAGCCCATGTTGATGTCGATCAGGTCGGCGCCCGCGGCCTCGACCGCGAGTGCGGCCTCGACCATCGCGTCGGGGTCGGCCCCGAAGATCTGCACGCCCACCGGGTGCTCGTCGGGGACGATCGTGAGCATCCCGAGCGTCTTGCGGTTGGCGTACCGGATACCGAAACTGGCGATCATCTCGGAGACCGCGAGGCCGGCGCCGTGGCGCCGAGACTGACGGCGGAAGGCCCAGTTGGCGATGCCCGCCAGGGGCGGCTGCACCAGGCGGTTGGAGATCTCCAGGCCGCCGATCGCGAAGGGCTCGGCCACGGGCCAGCGCGCGGGCGGCGGGGCCTGCGTCTCCGCGACGGAGGCCCGCTCGGTCAGCACGGTGCGCATGCGCTTCCTCACCGCACCTCCCCCGTGGTCTCGACCCGCTGGGAGTTGAGCTCGTGCACCAGGCGCAGCCCCTCGAGGGTGAGCAGCGGGTGGTTCTCGTCGATCTGGAGCGAGAGCGGGCAGACCAGCGTCGCGAGGCCGCCGGTGGCGAGCACCGTCGTGCCCGGGCCGAGCTCGTCCTTCATGCGCTCGACGACGCCGTCGACCATCGCCACGGTGCCGAAGACGACCCCGGAGCGCATGCTCTCGACGGTCGACTTGCCGATGGCCCGGGCGGGGGCGACCAGGTCGATCTTCACCAGCCGGGCCGCGCGCGCCGTGAGGGCGTCGAGCGAGGTCTCGATGCCGGGGGCGATCGCGCCCCCGAGGTAGTCGCCGGTCTCGGAGATCGCGTCGAAGGTCGTCGCGGTGCCGAAGTCGACCACGATGCAGGGGCCGCCGCAGCGCCGGAACGCGGCGACCGCGTTCACCAGGCGGTCCGCGCCGAGCTCGCGCGGGTTGTCGATGGCCAGCGAGATGCCGGTGCGGACACCGGGCCCGATCAGGAGCGCCTCGCGCTGCAGGTACTTCACCGCCAGCGACTGGTACTCGGTGGAGAGCTGCGGCACGACGGAGGCGACGACCATCTCGTCGAGCTCCCCGAGGCTCCCGCCGCGCAGGCGCAGGATCTGGTCGTGGTGGGCCGCCAGCTCGTCGGCCGTGGCGCCCCGCTCGGTCGAGATCCGCCACTCCTGGAGGAGGTCGTCGCCGTGGTACACGCCGGCCTGCGTCTGGGTGTTCCCCACGTCGATCGCGAGGAGCATGGTCACTCGGCCGTGTCGCCCGGCTCCACCGCGTCCGGCGTCCGCAGGATCTCCACCGTCACGTCCTGGGTCGTGTAGATCTCGACCTTCGGGATGATCCGCGTCGGGCGGTTCTTGTCCCACACCCAGACGTCCTCCATCGTGATGTGGAAGAACGGGTACGAGGCCTGCGGCATGAAGTCGCGCTGGAACTGGTTGCAGAGGTACGTCGCCTCCTGCGTCAGCACGCAGAACCGGAAGAGCGGGAAGACGTCGGCGTACTCGCGCTTCAGCCTCAGCTCGAGCTCGGCGTCGTACTCCTCGAGCTCATCGGTGTGGGACATGCCGGTACTCCTCAGCGCTCGGACGGCTGACGATCATATCTCAGCGTGAATCCTCCGGATTCACGCTACGGAAGGCGCTCGGCGGGCTGCTCCAGGGGGTCGATCGCGGCCTCGAGATCGGTCAGCCGGCGGCCGTCGGGGAGGGCGAGGCCGGGATCGAGGTCGAGCAGGGGGAGCAGGGCGAAGCGGCGCCCGGCGAGGCGCGGGTGTGGGATGTCGAGCTGGTCGTCGTGCCACTCGCCGCCCTCCCAGAGCAGCAGGTCGCAGTCGATCGCCCGGGGGCCGAAGCGCACGCCGGCGGGGTCGCGGCCGAGGTCGCGCTCGATCTCCTTCACCTCGCGCAGCAGATCGCGGGGCTGAAGCGTCGTCTCCATGCGCGCCGCCGCGTTGAGGAAGACGGGCTGGTCGAGCACCTCGCGCGGCGCGGTCTCGAACCCGTGGCTGACCGCCTCCACCGTGCCGACGTGCCGGAGCCGGGCGATCGCCGCATCGATGGCCGCACGGCGGTCGCCGAGGTTGGCCCCGAGGCCGATCCAGTAGCGCATCAGGAGGCGCTCCGGCGCAGGGTGACGGCGCTCGCGGTCAGCCGGTGTGCCACGTCGCCGTCCCGGAGGCGGACGGTCACCCGCACCTCGGCGGCGTGCGGCTCGGCGAGGGCCCGGTCGGCGATCATGCCCGCCAGGCGCTCGAGCAGCGCCACCGGGGGGCCGCCCACGATGGCCGCGACGTCGTCCGCGAGGGTCGCGTAGTCGACCGTGGCGTCCAGGGCGTCGGAGCGGCTCGCCTCCGAGTGGGAGAGCGTGATCTCGAGGTCGACCACGAAGCGCTGGCCGAGCTCGGTCTCGGGGGCGTAGACGCCGTGGCGGCCGAAGACCTCCAGGCCGGTGAGCGTCACCGTGAGGCGGTCGGTACTCATGCCGCCTCCCCCGCCTCGCGGACGGCGGTCCAGACGCGGAGGGCGTCGACCGTCTCGCGCACGTCGTGCACGCGCAGCACCGCCGCCCCGCGGGCGACGGCCGCGATGCCCGCGGCCACCGACGCCGGCATGCGCTCGTCCACGGCGCGCCCGAGCAGCTTCTCGAACATGCTCTTCCGCGAGACGCCGATCAGCACGGGGCGCCCGAGCGCAGCCAGCTCACCGACGCCGGCGAGCAGGGCGAGGTTGTGCGCCAGCGTCTTGCCGAAGCCGATGCCCGGGTCGAGGATCACGCGCTCCTCGGCCACACCTGCGGCGACCGCCGCATCGAGACGCTCGGCCAGGGCGTCGCGGACCTCTGCGACCACGTCGCCGTAGCGCGGGTCGGCCTGCATGGTCCGCGGCGCCCCGCGCATGTGCACCAGGCACACCGCCGCCCCGCGCTCGGCCACCAGCGGCAGCAGCCCGGGGTCGCCGCGCCCGGCGGTGACGTCGTTGACCAGCACGGCGCCGGCGTCGAGGGCGGCCTCGGCCACCGGCGCGAGCGAGGTGTCGACCGACAGGGCGATCGAGGGCGGGGACTCGCGCAGCGCCCGCAGCACCCCGCCGAGGCG
>JAEMRL010000215.1 GCA_016463385.1 Thermoleophilia bacterium | reverse complement strand
CCGTCTCGCGCGCGTCCATCCGCCTGCGGAATCCGGACCTGCGCCGGCTCGCCCGCCTGATGCCCGTGGGGACGCCGGTCACCATCGCCTGAGAGGCCGTTCGCCCGGAGGAGGCGCGCAGGAGTGCTGCCTCGGCGCCTGCCCGGCGCTAGTGGGGGGCAGGCTCCAGGCGTCCATCGGCCACCACGCGGGCGAGCTCCGCCCGCCGGCTCACGCCGACCTTGCGATAGATCGACGCGACGTGGTGCTCCACGGTGCGGTGGCTCACCACGAGCGCGGCGGCGATCTCGCGGTTCGTGGCGCCGCCGGCCACGAGTTCGGCCACCCGCCGCTCCTGGATGCTCAGGGCATCGGGATCGCGCGAGGCCCTGCGCCGACCGCCGGACAGGCGCAGCTCACTCGCCGCCTGCGCCTCCCAGGGGGCCGCCCCGAGGCGTGCGAAGAGATCCTGCGCGGCCCTCAGGTGCTCGCGGGCCTGGGCGCGCCGGCCGTCCCGGCGCAGTCGCAGGCCGTAGGCGAGCAGCGTGCGGGCACGATGGAAGGAGTCGGGCGAGCGCTCGTGGTGGGCCAGGGCCTCCGCGAAATGGGCGTCATGACCGGCGCCCGCAAGCAGCCCGCGGCACCGGGCGGCCAGCGCGAGCGCCAGGCTCCCGCCGCTCCGGGCCGCCTGTTCGCACAGGCGCCGGGCCGCCGCCCGTGCCTCGACCTGGCGGTCGCAGCGCCACAGTGCCTCCACCAGATCCGGGTCCTGCGCGCAGATCGTCGGCTCCATCAGCCCTAGGCGGTCGGCGAGAGCGGGTAGGGGCGCGAGGGCCTCGACCGCCGCCGCCGCGTCACCGAGGCCCAGCTCCAGGCTGCCCAGGATGGCGCGGCCCCAGAACAAGGAGCTCCCCGCCCCTGCCGCCTCGCTGAAGGTCAGCAGCTGGCCGATCCCGACTCGGGCCTCGTCGACCCTGCCCTCCTCGGCGGCCAGCTGGAGGAGGACGATCCCGGCCTGGTTCGCCGGACCGAACTGCCGCAGCTCGTGTGCAAGCGCCCACGCCTCCTCGGCGTGCACACGGGAAGCCGCCCGCTCGCCCATGCGTCGTTCGGCGTCCGCGGCGAACGCCAGCACCATCGGGACGGCCGAGAGGGCGCCCACCTGACGCGCGCGCTCTGCCAGCTCCAGCGTCTCCTCGCGGGCCCGGGCGTACTCCTCGGTGGGCAGCCGCGAGTTCATCGCCCAGCTGATGGTGAGCCCCGCGGGGCTGAGGCGCTCGACGCCGGGCAGCAGGCGATCGACCTCCTCCAGCAGCGGCAGGGCGCGTCGCCGCTCCCCGCGCAGCACGAGCCCCAGGCCGAGAATCGCCAGCAGGTGGGCCCGCGCCTCGGCGTCGGCGTCCGGGCCGAGCATCGCATACCCGCGCTCGGCCAGCGCGACCACCATGCGGCAGTCGCCGGCCGCGAGCGCCGCGGTGGCCGCGTCGGCCAGCACCTGGGGCGCGTGCGGGGCGCCGAGGCCCGCCAGCGCCTCTGCCGCCGGGGCGATGCGCTGCGCCACCCCCGAGGCCATGCCGCCCCAGAGGGCGGAGAGCCCGCCCACGTGCTGCGCCGTCGCGCGCACCAGCGGGTCGTCCGCGCCGGCGGCCTCGGCCAGCAGGGCATCGGCGCGCATCGGCAGCCCCGCGGCGAACGCCGCGGCGCCCGCGCCCGCCAGCCGTCGGAGGCCGGTCTCGCGATGCGGGGTCAGCCGGGCGGCCCGCTCGAGCGCGTCGGCGGCCGTGGCGTGTCCGCCCCGCGCCTGTGCGTCCGCCGCGGAGGCCTCCAGAGCCGCCGCCGCGCCCTCGTCGGGGCCGAGGGCGGCCTCCGCCAGATGCCATGCGCCCTGCGGTCCTCCCACGGCGCCGAGGGCGGCGTGAGCGCGGCGGCGGTCCTCGGCCGGCGCACCGTCGTTCGCCGCGCCGCGCACGAGGGGATGGCGGAACGTGACCAGCCCGGCGGCGAGAGAAATCAGCCCGGCGGCCTCGGCCGGCACGAGAGCCCTCGGAGACGTGCCGAGAGCCTCGCAGGCGCGCGTCACGACGCCCATGTCGGGGCCGCCCAGTGCCGCCACCAGCAGCGCCAGGCGCGACTCCTCCGGAAGTGCCGCCACCCGGCGCCCGAAGGTCTCGCCGAGCCCGGGGCCCGGAGTCAGTGGCCGGGGGATGGGCCGCAGGCCGGCACGCTCGTCGGGGGCGAGCATGCCGGGTAGCTCGGTGAGCGCGAGGGCGTTGCCGGCGGCGGCCCCCAGGAGCTGCGCGGCGACGGCGTCGGGGAGGTCGGGCGCCGTGCGCATCAGGAGCGCCCGGGCAGCCTCCTCCGGCAGTGGCTCGAGCGCGAGCGCGGGCAGGTCGCGCCACGGGGCGTCGCCGTCCGAGGGCCGGGTCGCGAGGATCACGGCCGCCCCCGGCGGGCAGCGCCGGGCGAGGAAGGCGAGGCACTCGGCCGACTCGGGGTCGGCCCAGTGCAGGTCGTCAACCACCACCGCGACCGGGGCATCGGCGTCGGCGAGCGCGATGAGATCGGTGGCCGCGGCGAAGACCGCGAACCGGTCGCCGGGCGCGGGCGGCGCGAGGGCCAGCGCGGCGGCGAGGGCGCCGCCGCGCGCCGGGTGCAGCTCGCCGATCCGCTCGCGCAGCGGCTCCAGCACGGCGCCGAGGACGGCGAACGCGAGGTGGGTCTCCGTCTCGCGGCCGCGCGCGCTCAGCACCGTCCCGGGCGGGTCGGCGATCGCCGCGTCGAGGAGGGCGCTCTTGCCGATCCCCGGTGCGCCGGGGATGAGCAGGCCGCCGCCCCCGCCCCCGATGGCGGTACGCAGGCGGTCGAGTTCGGTGTCGCGTCCGACCAGCGGCATCGGGGACCTCATTCGTGTTGACCCTGCCGAGCCTATGAGGGCACAGGGCCGCGCGTCACGCGCGCCCGACGCTTAGAACCGGGTGATCTCACCGATTCAGCGCTCCCGCCGGCCGTCGTAGCCTCGACGGCGTCCGCGGCCGCCCGTGCGGCGCGCGACGAACCGATCGCCCCACGAAAGGAACCTCCCGATGCGCCGTCCCGTACTCACCGCCCGTGGCCGCGTGCAGGCCGCCGCCCTGGTCGCCGCGGCCGCCCTCACGACCGCCGGCGCGCTGACCGCGACCTCCGCCGAGGTGGAGGTGCTGAGGTTCTGCAACGGCGTGCCAGCCACCATCGTGGGCAGCGACTCCGGTGAGACGATCACCGGGACCCCGGGCCGGGACGTCGTCCAGGCCAACGGTGGGAACGACCTCGTCGTCGGTTTCGGTGGCGACGATCTGATCTGCGCCGGACCCGGGAACGACATGGTGGTCGCCGGTGCACAGGACGACCGCGTCTTCGGAGGCCCGGGACGGGACGTCCTCGTCGGGGGCTCTGGGGCGGATGTGATCCACGGCGGTGACGACGACGACCGGATCGACGGCCAGGGCGGCGACGACGAGCTGTACGGCGACCAGGACGACGACCTCGTCGTCGGAGGAGCCGGGGACGACCGCGTCTACGGAGGCGGCGGCACCACCGCGGACTTCGGCGAGGACACCTTGTTCGGCAACGCCGGCAGCGACCGCATGTACGGCGGTGCGGGCAACGACAGGATGCTCGGCGGCACCGGTCTCGACTTCATGTTCGGCCAGGAGGGCGACGACCGGATGCGCGGCGAGGTCGGCAACGACCAGATGTACGGCGCCGACGGCAGGGACACCATGCTCGGCGGACCGGGCAACGACCGCATCCGCGGCGAGGGCGACAACGACCGCATCGACGGCGGCCCCGGTGCGGAGGTCGAATGCGACGGCGGCCCCGGCGTGAACGTCATCCGGGTCTGCAACCCATGACGCCCTGAGGACGGACTGCGGCGGCCGCCCACATCCCGGCCGCCGCGCCACGGGACGTCCGCCGGGCCTCTCGGGCCGACCAGGCCGGGCCGCCCGCCGCGCAGCGGGATGGTCCAAATGGGCGATGACACGGCGTCCAATTGGACCATCCCCTCGAAGTGCCTGCTGAGGGGGGTTTTCCGAGCGGTGGCGGGAGGCGCCGTCAGGGTGGCGGCCCTGGCGCGGTATCGATGGCGACCGCCGGCCGCGCCGGCGGCTCCCTAGAAGTTCTTGGTCCGCATCCCGGGCCACCAGTCGGCGGGCCCCCCGAAGCGAAGGACGACCGCCCCGAGCGCGATCGCGCCGAGGCCGCCGACGAACCAGAAGCCCGAGGTCACGATCGGCGTGAAGCTCGACGCGGTGACGAACACACCGACGGCCACGATGAGCGCACCCACTCGACGGGCCCATCTCTCACCGGTCATCGAGGTCGTCTCCATGCAGAGGGGGCAGCCGGGATCTCGGGCTCACACGACAAGCGCCGGGCGGCCGCCCGGGCACAGTCTCACGCGGAGCGGTCAGAACGCGAGATGGAGATCAACGGAGCGGGAGTAGCGACGCGATCCCGACCGACCGACCGACCCGCGTCCGCTCCGCGCCGGTCGGCGTCCAATTGGGCCACGACGCATCGTCCAATTGGACCATCTCCACGAAGCGCCTGGAAATGGCGGCCGCTTCAGCGGCCGCCACGCCCCCCTGGGCGCGGGGCGGTGCGGGAGATGAGGACGGCGCGGACTGCACGACGCGACGGGATCGTCGCGGTGCGTGACACTCGCGCGCGGTCGCCGGGCCTACGGTCGGTGGATGGGCCGGGGGCGCCGATCGGGTGTGGGGGACGCGGGCCGTCTGCGGTTCGCCCCGCACATGGTGATCGCCCTCTTCTGCGCGGGGCTCGCCCTCTCGAACCTCGCGCGCCCCTCCGGCGGCGTCGCGGTCGCGTGCCTGGTCGTCGCCGCCGGGGCGGGCGCCGGCGCCCTGATGCGCCGCCCCGGCCCCTCGCTGGCCCTTCTCTGCTCCGCCGCGCTACTCG
>JAEMRL010000214.1 GCA_016463385.1 Thermoleophilia bacterium | reverse complement strand
CGGGGGCGGCGGGCGTCTCGGCCGGAGCCTCGGCAGCGGGCGCCTCGGGAGCGGGAGCCTCGGCAGCGGGCGCCTCGGCAGCGGGAGCCTCGGCAGCGGGCGCCTCGGCGGCCGGTGCGGCCTCCGCGGCGGGGGCCTCGTCGGCGGCCGGCGCGGGGATGCCCGACGTGGGCAGTGTGCCCTTGCCCTCGAGCACGGCGTCGGCGAGCGCGCCGAGCACGAGGCCGCAGGCGCGGATCGCGTCGTCGTTGCCCGGGATGACGTAGGTCGCCTCGTCCGGGTCGCAGTTCGTGTCCACCAGGCCGATGACGGCGAGGCCGAGGCGGTTGGCCTCGCGCACGCCGATCGCCTCCTTCTTCAGGTCGACGATCACCACGGCGTCCGGCAGGCGCTGCATGTCGGCGACGCCGCCGAGGTTGGTCTCGAGCTTCACGAGCTCGCCCTCGCGGGCGAGGCGCTCACGCGTCGGCAGCAGCTCCAGCTGGCCCTCGCGCTTCTGGTTGCGCAGCTCGTGGAGGCGGCGGATCCGCTGGGAGATGGTGCCCCAGTTGGTCAGCAGGCCGCCGAGCCAGCGGTGCGAGACGTACGGCATGCCGCAGCGCTTGGCCTGCTCGGCCACGGCCTCCTGCGACTGCTTCTTGGTGCCGACGAACAGCACCGCTCCCCCGCGCTGGGAGATGTCGCGCACGACGTCGCAGGCCTGCTCGAGCAGGACGATCGTCTGCTGCAGGTCGATGATGTAGATGCCGCCGCGCTCGCCGAAGATGTAGCGCTTCATCTTCGGGTTCCAGCGCCGCGTCTGGTGTCCGAAATGGACCCCCGACTCGAGCAGCTGTTTCATGGTGATCGTGGGCATGAAGCTCCCTTGGGGCAAACGGTTTCGGAAGGATCGTGCGCCGGCGCGCGGCAGATGGAACCCGGGTCGTCGGCGTGCGGACACGCGAAAGGACCCGAGCACCGCCATCTGGCGTGGTGCGCCGGGGAGGGGTCAGTTGGTGGAGCGGTCCGACATCTTAGCGTCTGCGCCCGGGCCCGCTCGGAGGCGGCGCCGGCGCCATGCGGCGGGCCCGCGAGAGGGCGAGCTCCAGGTCGTGCGGCAGCGGGCTCTCGACGTCGATCTCCTCGCCCGTCTCGGGATGCGCGAACGCGAGACGTGAGGCGTGCAGGAACTGGCGCTCGAGCCCGAGCGTCTCCTCGCGGCGGCCGTAGACGCGGTCGCCCACCACCGGATGGCCCACCGACTCGAGGTGCACGCGGATCTGGTGCGTCCTGCCGGTCTCCAGGCGCACCTCGAGGAGGGAGAACCGCCCGAGATCCTCGAGGCGGCGCATGTGCGTGACGGCGACGCGGGCGTCGTCGCGGTCGCTCACCGCCATGCGGGTGCGGATGCGGCGGTCGCGCCCGATCGGCCGGTCGATCGAGAGCGCCGGTGGCGTCGCCCCGTGCACGAGCGCGGTGTAGGTGCGGGCGATCTCGCGCTCGCGCAGCATCCTCTGCAGGCGCCGGTGGGCGCGCTCGGAGCGGGCCACCACGAGCAGCCCGGAGGTGTCGCGGTCGAGCCGGTGGACGATGCCGGGGCGGGTCGGGTCGTCGCCCCCGGCGATCGCGTGCGCGAGCAGCCCGTGCACCAGGGTCCCGCCCGAGTGGCCGGCCGAGGGGTGCGTCACGACGCCGGCGGGCTTGTCGACCACCAGCAGGTGCTCGTCCTCGTGACGGACGGTCATCGGGACGACCTCGGGCTCGAGCCCGGACATCGGCGCCGGCGCGGGGCTCACCTCGAGCACCTCCCCCTCGCCGAGAAGGTGCCGCTTGGCACGCGGCACGCCGCCCACCAGCACCCGCCCGGCGTCGATCAGGCGCTGGGCCTCGGCCCGGCTGCCGACGGCCTCGAGCGATCCGACGGCCGCGTCCAGGCGGCGCCCGGCCAACTCGGGGCCCACGACCAGCCGGAAGGGGCGCTCAGTCAGCCTCCTCATCCTCCTCGCCGTCCTGCATCAGGCCGACGACGATGAGGACGGCGCCGATGGTGATGCCGCAGTCGGCGATGTTGAAAGCGGGCCAGCGCGTGAAGTCGAGGAAGTCGGTGACCGCGCCGTGAGCCAGCCGGTCGATCAGGTTGCCGAGGCTCCCGCCCACCAGCATCCCGGCCCCCGTGGCGACGGTCGCATTCCGCGCGACCAGGCCGGCGAGCGCGATCGCGATGGCCGACAGGGCGATCACGGTGAGCACCGCCACGATGGCCTGGCGGCCCGGGAAGAACCCGAAGGCGATGCCCTCGTTCGAGACCCGCGAGAACTGGAAGCCGGGGAAGACCTCGATCGTCTCGCGGGGCTCGAGCGTCGCCCGCACGTACGCCTTGGTGATCTGGTCGAGCACCAGCACGAGGCCGGCCAGGATGCCGAAGCGCCACCAGCGCGCCTGCGTCTGGCGCCGCTGCCGCCGGGCGATGGCGTGCATGAGCGCGTCGCGCGTCGAGTGGCCTGGGTGGCTCACGTGGGGCTCCCGACCGCGCCGAACGCCTCGGCGAGCCGCCCGGCCACCGCCGCGGGGTCCCCATCGACCTCGATCAGCTTGCGGGCGCCCCCCGATCCCCGGCGCACGCGCACCGCGGTGGGCCGCACTCCGGCCGCCTCGGCCAGGTAGGCGCAGAGCGCCGCGTTCGACTGGCCCTGGTGCGGGGGCGCCGCGATCTGCACGCGCAGGGCGCCGTCCTGGATTCCCACCGCGCGCGTCGCGCGCGACCGGGGCACCGCCTTCACCGCGACGACGACGCCGTCACGGCCCATCGACAGCCAGGTGGGCAGGTCGCTCAGAAGGATTCCAGGAGCGCCAGGACGAAGCCGCGCAGGATGTACAGCACGATGATCCCGACCATCGGCGACAGGTCGAACATGCCGAGCGGCGGGATCATGCGGCGGAAGATGTTGAGGTACCAGTCCGTGGTCTGGTGCACGAAGTCCCAGAGCGCGCGCGCCCAGGTCGACGACGGCGCCATCTGCACGAACGAGAGGAGGATCCTCACGAGGATCAGGAGGATGAAGACGGTGAAGAGCGCACCGACGTATGTCGCGACGTTGTCCATGGGTCAGCCGTTCCTCGCCGGGTCGTGACGCGACATTAGAGCTCCTGCGCGCGGCGGGCCGCCGCGAGCACCGCATCGGCCATGTGGGCGCGGACCGCGCCGCGCTCGAGGACTGCGACGCCCGCGATCGTCGTGCCGGCCGGTGAGCTGACGCGCTGGCGCAGCGTGGCGGGATCGGTGCCGTCGGCGAGCAGCGCGGCGGTGCCCGCGAGCACGGCGCCCACCATCTCCCGCGCCTGGTCCCGGCCGAGGCCGGCGGCGACCGCGCCCTCCTCCAGTCCCTCGGCGATCACGGCCACCAGGCCCGGCCCGCTGCCCGCGAGAGCCGTGGCCGCCGCGAACAACGTCTCGGGGAGGTGCACCACGGCGCCGAGGGGGGCCAGCAGGTCGGCGACGCCCGCCGCCTGCGGGTCGTCGAGGCCGCGCGTCGCCACCGCCACGATCCCGGCGCCGTGGCGCACGGCGAGGTTCGGCATCGTGCGCACCAGGGGGCATCCGGGCGCCGCGGCGCCCAACCGGTCCAGATCCCACCCCGCGACCACCGACAGCACGACCCGTCCGCGGGGGCCGCCCGCGGCCACCGCGCCGAGCACATCGGCGGCGTCCTTCGGCTTCACCGCCACGCAGACCAGGTCACAGGCGCCCGCCTCGGCGATCGTCGCCGGGCGCCCGCCCGTGTCGGCCACCGCGGCCTCCACGGCCGCCGGCACCGCGTCGGCGATCAGCAGGCGCCCCGCCACCTCCGGCCGGCCCCGGCCCATGCCGACGGCGAGCGCCCGCCCCATGGCGCCGGCCCCGATGAGTCCGATGCTGGCCGGCCAGGCACCCACGGTCAGTATTGGTTGAAGAAGCCCTTCTCCAGGAGCCGGGCCCGCTCCTCGGCCGACACCTCGACGTTGCGCGGGGTCAGCATGAAGACCTTGTCGGCCACGCGCTGCATGCCGCCGTCGAGCGCGTAGGTGAGCCCGCTCGAGAAGTCGATCAGGCGCTTGGCGAGGTCGGTCTCGGCGCTCTGGAGGTTCAGGATCACCGGGATCGTGCCCTTGAACTTGTCGGCGATCTGCTGCGCGTCGTTGAAGCTCTTGGGGACGATCAGGTGGACCTCGGCCGGCTGCGGTCGCGACTCGACCGAGCGCATGACCGGGCGGCTGCTGGTGCGCGTCTCCTCGGCGAAGATGTCGTCGAACTCGTTGTCGCGGCGGCGCGGGCCGAGACGCCGCACGTTGGGCCGCTCGCGATAGGTGCGCTCGAGGTCCTCGTGCGCCGACGCGCGCCGCTCGCGGTCGCGGTCGCGACGATCGGGCTCGTCGTCGTACTCGTCCGCGTAGTCGTCGGGCTCGTCCGCCATGCCGAAGTAGACGAGGGTGCGGTGCCAGAGATCGGTGACGGCCATCTAGAGGAGTCCCTGAGTGGTTTTCTGAACGCGCTCGAGGAGCCCGCGACCGACGCGGACCTTGGTGGCGCCCTCTTCGGCCGCCACGAGGAAATCCTGGCTCGTGCCCATCGAGAGATCACGGAAGTCGTGACGCCCGTCCCACTCGCGGGCGAGATCGTCGGCCAGTCTCCGCACCGCGGCGAAGTGTGGGCGACTCATCTCTGCATCGCTGTGCGACGGGGGCATGGCCATGAGACCACCGATCACGAGGTCGGTCCGAGCCGACACCTCATCCACGAACGCCCGAAGTTGGGGCGGCACGATACCACCTTTGGTTGGCTCCTCGGCGACGTTGACTTCGACGAGAACCCGCGTGGGACCTTCCGACCGGGCCGCGATCTCCTCGGCGAGCCGCACGGAGTCGAGCGAGTGGATCAGGCGCACGCGCGGCAGCAGGTCGCGCACCTTGCGGCGCTGGATGTGCCCGATGAAGTCGAAC
>JAEMRL010000213.1 GCA_016463385.1 Thermoleophilia bacterium | reverse complement strand
GGCCGCCGCGCGCCGGCGGCTCGTGGAGTTCGTCCGCGACGACGGTGCGGACGGGTATTCCGACCGCCGTGATCTGATGGGAGAGGACGCCACCTCCCACCTGTCCGCGTACCTGCGCCTCGGCATGTGCACCCCCGCACAGGTCGGGAGGGCCCTCGGGCTGCCGGGTCCGCTCTCGGCGGGCCGTGAGGCCTTCTGGCGTCAGCTCTGCTGGCGGGAGTTCTACCACCACCACCTCGCGCGCCACCCCGAGGTCGCGCGCACCGCGCTCCGGGCCGATCTACGCGGGATCGAGTGGGACGACGACCCCGGACATCTCGCGGCCTGGACCGCCGGCGAGACGGGCTATCCGATCGTGGACGCCGGTATGCGGCAGCTCGCCGAGACCGGCTGGATCCACAACCGGGCCCGCATGGTGGTGGCCTCCTTCCTCGTCAAGGACCTCCTGATCGACTGGCGGCGCGGCGAGACCGTGTTCATGCAGGGCCTGGTCGACGGCGACCCGGCCAACAACAACGGCGGCTGGCAGTGGACCGCGGGCACGGGCACCGACGCCGCGCCCTACTTCCGCATCCTCAGCCCCACCCGCCAGGGCGAGCGCTTCGACCCGGACGGGGCATACGTGCGCCGGTTCGTGCCCGCGCTGCGCGACGTCCCGACGGCCCGCATCCACGAGCCGTGGCGCATGAGCGCCGAGGAACAGCGCGGCGCCGGGTGCCGCATCGGAAGCGACAACTCGGCGCCGCGGGTCGACCACCGCGAGCGGCGCGAGCTCGCGCTCGATCGCTACCGGCGGTCTCGGGAGGCGGCCGGCTAGACGCCGGCCGCTGTCGGGCGGTGGCTCCCCCATCCCTGGGTCACCCACCGGGGGGTGTATCGGCGCGGCGAACGGCTTTCATGAGCCCCTCCAGAGGTCCGTGGTAGGGTCGCCGTGAACAGGGGAGCTGCCGCAGGGCGGCTGAGAGGAGGCGCAGGCCTCGACCCTCGAACCTGATCTGGGTAATTCCAGCGAAGGGAGGCCACCACTCCGATGTCGGAGCTCGCGCTCATCGAGCGCATCGCGTCGCGAACCGCGCTCCACCCGGGCACTGCGCTCGGGATCGGCGACGACGCCGCGGTCCTCGATCTCGGCGGCTCGGCCGTCGTCACGCACGACATGATGGTGGAGGGCGTCCACTTCCGGCGGGAGACCTGCGGACCCGCCGAGCTCGGCGCGAAGGCGGTCGCGGTCAACCTCTCCGACCTCGCCGCGATGGGCGTCGAGCCGGTGGCCGTGGTGGTCGGGCTCGGGCTTCCCGCCGGGTACACGGACTCGGGGATGGCCGATGCGCTGTCGGGTGGGATCGAGGACATGGCGCGGGCCCACGCGGTGACCGTCGCCGGCGGGGACGTCACCGCCTCCCCGGTGCTGGTCATCGGCGTGACGGCCATCGGACGCCCATACGAGGGCGTGGCGCCCGTGCGGCGCTCGGGCGGCCGCGCGGGCGACCTGCTCTGCGTCACCGGGCGCCTCGGCGGCTCGGCCGCGGGCCTCGCCCTGCTGGACGACCCGCTGTCGCCGATCGACGCGTCGCTGCGCGACGCGCTCGTCGAGGCGCACCTGCGCCCCCTCCCCCGTGTCGCCGCCGGGCGCGCCCTCGCCGCCGGTGGCGCGCGGGCGATGATGGACCTGTCCGACGGCCTGCTGCTCGACGCCGCCCGGCTCGGGCGCGCGAGCGGCCTGCGCGCCCGCATCGAGCGCGACCGGGTGCCGGTGGCCGAGGGTGTCGGGGCGGTGGCGGCGGCGCTCGGGCGCGAGGCGGCCGTCATGGCCGCCACCGGGGGCGAGGACTATGAGCTGCTGGCGGCGGTGCCGCCGGGGCGGCTCGCGGGCATCCGCGCGACCCTGGACCTCCCGCTGACCGTGGTCGGGATGCTGGTGGAGGGCGAGCCTGGTGCCGACCTCCGCGACGCGGCCGGCGAGACCGTGCACGTCGACTCCCCGGGGTGGACGCACGATGTCTGAGGCCGCTCCGTCGTCATCGATCGAGGCCCGGGCGCTGACGCTCGCGCTCGGCGGCACCCCCGTGCTGGACGGCCTCGATCTCCGCGTGGCGGAGGGGGAGTTCGTCGCACTGGTGGGTCCGTCCGGTTGTGGCAAGAGCACCCTGCTGTCGGTGCTCGCGGGCCTCGCCGAGCCCGACGCGGGGGACGTGCTGATCGACGGCCGCGCGGCGCCCGGGCGCCTCGGGCATCTCACCCTGATGCCCCAGAGCGACGCACTGATGCCCTGGAGGACCGTCCTCGGCAACGTCCGCGTCGGCCCCCTCCTCGGAGGCGCCTCCGAGGAGGACGCGACCGCGGCGGCGCGGCGCACCCTCGCCCGCTTCGGCCTCGGCGGGTTCGAGGATCACTACCCTCATGCCCTCTCCGGCGGGATGCGGCAGCGCGCCGCACTGGCCCGGACCATGCTCGGCGGGACGCGGATGTGGCTGCTCGACGAGCCGTTCGGCGCCCTCGACGCCCTGACGCGCGCGGATCTGCGGGGCGTGCTCGCCGAGACCTGGATGCGCGACCGTCCCACCACCCTCCTGGTGACCCACGACCTCGACGAAGCCGTGCTGCTGGCCGACCGCGTGCTCGTGTGCGGACCGAGGCCCGCCCGGGTGGTGGGCGAGGTCGCCATCGGCCTGCCGCGCCCGAGGACCCTCGACGATCTGGTCGATCCGGCCTTCTCGGTCCCGCGCGCGGAGATCCTGTCGATCCTCCGGTCGACGGGAGCCCTGGCGTGAGCACCGCCGAGCGCCTGCCCGCGGCGTCCGTCGAGGCCCCGTCCGCACCGCGCCGGGGCGCGGTGCTGCGCCGGTCGCCGCTGGCGCTGCTCCCCCTGTCCGGCTTGCTTGCGTGGCAGATGATCGTCTGGATCGCGGCCCCGCGGGAGTGGCTGCTCCCCTCACCCGCGGACGTCGCCGAGGTGATGTGGTCCGACCGGGGGCGCCTCTGGTTCCACGCGCAGGCGACCATCGCCGAGTCGGCCGTGGGCTTCGCGCTCGCCGCCGTCCTCGGGATGGCGCTGGCGATGGTCATCGCCGGTTCCCCCGCCGTCGGCCGGGCGGTGTACCCCTGGGTCGTCGCGAGTCAGGCGATCCCGATCCTCGCCGTCGCCCCGCTTGTGGCGATCTGGCTCAACTACGGCACGGCTCAGGTGATGGTCGCCTTCGTCGTGGCCTTCTTCCCGGTCGTCGTCACCGGCGTCGACGGCCTGCGCGGCGTCGACCCGGCCCTCGGGCGCGCCATGCGGACGCTCGGCGCGAGCAGATGGTGGACCTACCGGCGCGTCACCCTTCCGGCCGCGCTGCCCACCCTCTTCTCGGGGCTCCGCATGTCGGCGGTGTTCGCGGTCACCGGCGCGGTCGTCGCCGAGTACGTCGGCGCCGATCGCGGGCTGGGCTACCTGTCGGAGTTCTCGACGGCCGAGTTCCGCACCGCGCGCAGCTTCGCCGCGATCGTGCTGCTGGCCCTCATCGGCCTCGCCTTCTTCGGGGCCGTGAGCCTCGCCGAGCGCATCGCGCTCCCCCACCGTCGCCACTCCGTCCGTCCCACCTGGAGACGATCATGATCCGCCGCCGCGCCCTGCTCAGTCTCGCCGCCCTGCTCGCCGCCTGCGGGGTGGTGATCGCCGGATGCGGCGGTGACGACGAGCCGGCCTCTGGAGCACAGTCGGTGAGCCTGATCCTCGACTGGTTCCCCACCGTCGACCACGCCGGGATCTACGGCGCGATCGAGGAGGGCTACTTCGAGGACGAGGGGCTGGCGGTGGCGGCGACGGTCCCGAGCGACCCCGCGGCGTCGCTCAAGCAGGTGGGCGCCGGACGGGCGGACTTCGCGATCTCCTACGAGCAGGAGGTGCTCCTGGCGCGCTCGGAGGGGGTCCCGGTCGTGGCCGTCGGCGCCCTGATCACGCACCCCCTGAACACGGTCCTCGTGCGGGCGGACCGCGGTATCGCCACGCCGCGGGACCTGGAGGGGAAGACGGTCGGGGTGGCGGGCGTCCCCTCCGACCGGCCCCTGCTGGAGTCGGTGGTGCGCAGCGACGGGGGCGATCCGTCGAAGGTGACGGTGCGCAACATCGGCTTCACCCTCGGCCCCGCTCTCGCGGCCGGGAAGGTCGATGCGGTGATCGGCGCGTACTGGAACGTCGAGCAGATCGAGCTCGAGCGGCAGGGCGTGGAGGTCGAGGCCTTCCGCCTCGAGGACAACGGGGTGCCCGACTACGACGAGCTGGTGGTCGTGACGAGCGACGCGACGATCCGGGATCGTCCCGCGCTGGTCCGCTCCTTCCTCGAGGGGCTGCGCGGCGGCCAGGACTGGGCGGCGACCGATCAGGCGGGGGCGGTCGAGGCTCTGGTCGCCGCCAACGGGGACCTCGATGAGGAGACCCTGGCGGCCCAGCTCGAGGTGACCGCCGAGATCCTCTCCCCGTCCGACGAGCCCACCCTGACGGTGGATCCCGGCGAGTGGGCCCGCTTCGCCGAGTGGATGGCCACCAACGGCCTTCTGACCAAGCCCGTCGATGTGGCCGCCGCCGTCACCGCGGAGTTCCTCCCCGACGACAGCTGATGGGCGCTCGTCCGCCGGCGCGGGGCCGGCCGGCGGCGGGGACGAGGGCGGGCCACCAGATCGCGGCCCGCCCTCTCCGTCGCGGGCCGAGTCGAGCCAGCGCCCCTCGGTGAACCAGCGCTGCATGGTGCGGACGCTCGGGACGGTGGCGGGATCGCCGGAGTGGCGGTCGCGGAGCTCGCGGATCACCGCCCGGGGCGGTTCGCCGAGCGAGAACCGCCGCTCCGCCTCCCGCCGCAGGGCCGGCCACGAGTAGGACCCCGGCCGCGGCGCGCCCGCAGGGGCCGGTCCGACCCGCGCGAGATGGCCGCGGAGGGCGCGCTGCCGGGAGGCGCTCATGCATCCGGCGGCGGGCACCATGACCCCATGGCGCGGACGCTCTACAAGGCACGGGGGATG
>JAEMRL010000212.1 GCA_016463385.1 Thermoleophilia bacterium | reverse complement strand
GCGGCCGCTCGCTCAACGACAGCTTCATCATCCTCGACGAGGCGCAGAACACGACCCCCGAGCAGATGAAGATGTTCCTCACCCGCCTCGGCTACGGCTCGCGCATGATCGTCAACGGCGACACCACGCAGATCGACCTCCCCTCGGCGCAGACCTCGGGCCTGGTGAGCGTGATCGACGTGCTGGAGGGCGTGGAGGACATCGCCTTCGTGCGCCTCGACCGGCGCGACGTGGTGCGCCACCGCCTGGTGCAGCGGATCGTCGACGCCTACGGCGCGGCCGAGCACCCCCCGGGGTCGCGGCCGTGATCGAGGTCGAGGCCCGCGGCGAGGGCGCCGACGCCCTGGTGGACCGCCTGGTGTGGACCTGCGGGCGCCTCGGCGTCGAGCGCGCCAGCATCGGGCTGATGGTCGTCGGCCCCGACGAGATGGCCGCCATCAACGGCGAGCACCGCGGAAAGCCCACGCCGACCGACGTCCTGGCCTTCCCGGTCGACGGCCCCGAGGCGCTCGAGTGGCCCGCTGAGGGACCGCCGCCCGAGCTCGGCGACGTGGTGATCTGTCCCGACCTCGCCCAGGAGCCGCTCGCCACCCTGGCGGTCCACGGCCTCCTGCACCTGCTCGGCTACGACCACGAGGCCGATTCGGGCGAGATGCTCGCGCTGCAGGACCGACTGGTGGACGAGGCCCCGTGACGACGACCCCCGGGTCGGCCGACCGGCCCCCCGGCCCCCTCGCGCGCCTCTTCCGGCGGGCGTCCCATCAGGGGCTGCCCAGTCAGGGGTCCCTGCGCTGGTCGTTCAACTGGGCCTTCGAGGGCATCGTCTACGTGCTCCGCACCCAGCGGAACATGCAGATCCACATCGGGGTGGCGCTGATCGCCCTGCTGATGGGCCTCGTGCTCGACTTCTCGCGCCTCGAGCTGGTCGCGGTCATGGGTGCGGTCAGCCTGGTGCTGGTCGCCGAGATGATGAACACGGCCATCGAGGCGGCGATCGACGCGGTGGTGACCACCTACCACCCGCTGGTGAAGATCGCGAAGGACGTGGCCGCGGGCGCCGTGCTGGTGGCGACGGTCAACGCCCTGGCGGTCGGCTACTTCGTCTTCTACGACCGGCTCACCGACGGCGGGCAGGACCTGCTCGGCAGCGTGCGCCGCTCGCCCACCCACCTCGTGGTGGTGGTGATGATCGTGACCGTGATCGGGGTGATCGCCATCAAGGCCTGGACCGGCCGCGGCACGCCGCTGCGCGGCGGCCTGCCATCGGGCCACGCGGCCAGCGCCTTCGCCGCCTGGGCCTCGATCACGATCATCGCCGAGCCCCTGCGCCACGCCGTGCTCGTCTCGACGCTCGCCTTCCTGATGGCTCTGCTCGTCGCGCAGTCGCGTGTCGAGGCCGGCATCCACTCTCTCGTCGAGACCGTGGCGGGCGCCGTGCTCGGCACCTGCGTCGCGGTCGTGATCTTCCAGTTGTGGGGATGAGCTACCTCTCGGGACTGGTGGCCCTCGCCGGCCGCCCGAACGTGGGCAAGTCGACGCTGGCCAACGCCCTCGCCGGCAGCCAGGTCGCCGCGGTCTCGCCGCGCCCCCAGACGACGCGCCGCCGCATCACGGCCGTCGCCCACGGCGACGGCTGGCAGGCGGTGCTGCTCGACCTGCCGGGATTCCAGCGCCCCGCCGACGGGCTGACCGCGCGGATGCAGGCGACGGTCGACAAGAGCCTCTCCGACTGCGACGCGGCGTTGTTCGTGCTGAACGCGTCCGAGCCCATCGGCGGCGGCGACCGCTTCATCGCCGAGCGGCTGCGCGCGTCGCGCCTGCCCGTGATCACCGTCCTCAACCAGATCGACAAGCTCACCTCCGACGAGGTGGCCACGGCGATCTCCCGCGCGGCGACGCTGGTCGACTTCCTCGAGCTGCACCCGGTGAGCGCCAAGGAGGGCCGCGGGGTCGCCGAGCTGCGTGCCGACCTGCCGCAGCTCCTCACCGAGGGCCCGCGCTACTTCCCCGAGGGCATGGCGACCGACCAGACCGAGGAGGAGCTGGCCTCCGAGCTGATCCGCGAGGCGGCCCTGCTGCGCCTGCGCCAGGAGATCCCGCACGCCCTGGCGGTGGACATCCAGGAGATCGAGCCCGCGCGGCACGGCGTCGTGGTGCGCGCCGCGATCCTGGTGGAGACCGAGTCCCAGAAGGGGATCGTGGTGGGCAAGGGCGGCGGCATGGTCCGCGACATCGGCTCGGCCGCCCGCTCGGCCCTCGGGCGCCTCTGGGGCACCGAGGTGCACCTCGATCTCACCGTCCGCGTGCGCAAGCGCTGGCGCGACGACGAGTCGATGCTGACGAGGCTCGGCTTCTAGCACCGGAGCACGTGGTTCCCCGCAGCGCCCGCGGGGGGCGATCCGGACGCGGGGGCGCGGGGCCGTTGCGAGGATCGCCCCCATGGGCGAACGGGCGGCGACGGCACCGGTGGACGCGCGGGTCGGCCACGCGGGCACGCGGATCGACCTCGACGACGTGACCCGGCGCTACCGCGTCGGCGACATGGACGTGACCGCCATCGAGGGGATCAACCTCCACGTGGACGAGGCGTCGTTCGTCGTGATCCTCGGCCCGTCGGGATGCGGCAAGACGACCCTGCTCAACATGATCGGCGCCCTCGACGCCCCGACCTCGGGCTCGGTCGTGGTCGGCGGCGTCGATCTCACGCACGCCACGCAGGCCGCGCGGGCGGCGGTGCGCCGGACCACCGTCAGCTTCATCTTCCAGACCTTCAACCTCTTCCCGGGGCTGACGGCCTACGAGAACGTGAAGTTCGGCGCCGATGCCGCGCGCCGGCCCCGCGCCGGCGAGCGGGCCGCGGAGGCCCTCGCGCGGGTGGGGCTGGGGGAGCGCCTGCGTCACTTCCCGCACCAGCTCTCGGGCGGCGAGCAGCAGCGGGTCGCGATCGCCCGGGCGCTCGCCACCGGCAACCCGATCCTGCTGGCCGACGAGCCGACGGGTGAGCTCGACTTCCGCACCGGGGTCCAGATCCTCGAGGTGCTCGAGGAGCAGGCCCGCGCGGGCATGACCGTGCTGGTGGTGACCCACAACCGGGAGATCTCGCGTGTGGCCGACCGCGTGATCGAGCTCTCGAGCGGGAGGATCGTGGCCGACGGGCCGCCTCCGGGCGGGCGCGCCCGGATCGCGGACCTCCAGTGGTGAGCTCGCCGCCCGCCCGCCTGCCGGGCTCGCGCGGGATGTGGCTGAGGTGGTCGCTGCGCGACCTGCGACAGCGCTGGGCGGCGGTCGTGACGATCGCGCTGGTGATGGCGATCGGCATCGGCGTCTACGCGGGCCTCGGCAGCACGGCCACCTGGCGGAGGCTGTCGAACGACGAGAGCTTCGCCGCCCTCGGCATGCACGATCTGCGCGCCACTCTCAGTCCTGGGACGTTCGCCGACGAGGGGCGCCTGGCCGCGGTCGTCGCGGGCCTCCCCGGGGCGGACGCCGTCACCGCGGCGCGCGAGCGGCTGGTCGTGGACAGCCAGATCGACGCCTCGGCGCCCGGCCGCCCGGTGCTCACCGCCGCGCGGCTCGTGGGCATGGACATGGAGGCGGGCCCGGTCGTCGACGGCCTCTGGCTGCGCGAGGGCGTGCTCCCCGCCGCTGGGGCGGAGGTCCCGCAGGCGGTGCTGGAGGGGGTCTTCGCCGAGTTCTGGGGCCTGCCCGCCCGCGGGCGGGTGACCCTCGCCGGCGGCCGGCGGGTCGACTACACCGGCCTCGGCGCGATCTCGGAGGACCTCTACTACGAGGGCCCGGAGGGGAGCGTCCTCAGCTCGGGCGAGCTGGCGCCGGTCTACCTGCCGCTGCCGGCGGCCCAGGAGGTCGCCGGGCGGCCCGGGCAGGTCAACGACGTCGTCCTGCGGCTCGCCGAGGGGGCCGACCGCGACGCCGTGCAGGCCGAGCTCACCGACGCCCTCGCCGCGGGCGGGATCGGGGCGACGGTCTCGACCCGGGAGGAGGCCTACGCGGTGCGCGTCCTCTACGAGGACATCGACAACGACCAGATCTTCTGGAACGCCCTCGCCGGGCTGGTGCTGGCCGCCGCGGCGCTGGCGGCCTTCAACCTGATCAGCCGGATCGTCGAGTCGCAGCGGCGTGAGATCGGCATCGGCATGGCCCTCGGGGTGCCGCGCCGGACCCTGGCCGTGCGCCCGATGCTGGTCGGCTTGCAGGTGGCCGTGCTCGGCACGCTGGCGGGGATCGTCGTGGGCGTCGTGGTGGGACGGGCCATGCAGGGCCTGCTCGAGTCGCTGCTGCCGCTACCCGTGCACCGGGCGCCCTTCCAGGTCGGGGTGTACGGCCGGGCGGCGGTGCTCGGGCTCGTGATCCCCCTGGTCGCCAGCGCGATCCCGGTCTGGCGGGCCGTACGCGTCGAGCCGATCACGGCGATCCGCACGGGGCACCTGATCGCGCGCGCCAGCCGCCTCACCGACTGGACCGGCCGCATCCGCCTTCCGGGGTCGAGCCTGACCCTGATGCCGCTGCGCAACCTGCTGCGGACGCCGCGGCGCACCATCCTGACCGCGCTCAGCGTCGGGGCGGCCATCACGGCCCTGGTCGCCGTGCTCGGGATGCTCGACAGCTTCGGGCGGACCATCGACCGGGCGGGCGCCGAGTTCGCCAAGGGCGACCCCGGCCGGGTGCTCGTCCAGCTCGACACGTTCCGCCCGATCGACTCGGCGGCGGTCGCCGCGATCCGCGACGCGCGGGCGGTGGGGGAGATCGACGCCGGGCTGCGGCTGCCGGCCACGGCGCTGGCGCCAGGCCGGGGCGAGGACCTCGACCTCATTCTCGGCCTCGTCGACCTCGACCGGGCGGCGTGGACGCCGACGATCGAGCGGTCGTCCGGGTCCCCGGCCGCCGGGCTGATCCTCGCCCGCAAGGCGGCGACGGATCTCGGCGTCGCGCCCGGCGACGCCGTCACCGTGCGCCACCCCCTGCGCCGGGAGGACGGCTCGTTCGCGCTG
>JAEMRL010000211.1 GCA_016463385.1 Thermoleophilia bacterium | reverse complement strand
GCATCGTCACCGGCTCCCGGCCTCCCGCCGCCCGGTACTCGGACGCCACCGAGAACCCGGCGGGCCCGCCGCCGACGATCACGATCGGCGCCCCGGCCATCAGGTGTCCGAGCGCAGCTCGGGCAGGACGTGCTCGCCGTAGAGGCGGATCATGTCCTCCGGCACGCGGCCCGACGCGTTCACCAGCACCACCGCCGTCGCGCCCAGCTCGCCCATCAGGCGCAGCTTGCGCACGTGCGCGTCCGGGTCGGCCGAGACCAGGTTGGAGGTGGTGAAGGTCCGGTCGGACACGTCGTCGCCGTGTCCCTCGATGTCGGCGGGCTCGTGGATGTCGTCGGTGTAGAGCTCGCTCGCGAGGCTCGGCTTCCACTCGCGGCTGGCCTCGAGGGCGGCGTCGTCGCTCTCGTCGACCGATGCCAGGCTCTGGAGGATGATCTCGCCGGGCTCGCGGCCGGCCTCCTCGGCCCCGCGGCGGTACGCGGCGATGACCGAGGGCGCGGTGGTCGGGCTGGCGAGCGTCCAGACGCCGTCGGCGAGGCGCCCGGCAACCTCGGCGATCTGCTCGTGGAACGCCGACATGAAGACCGGGGGCCGCCGCTCCGGCGTCAGATAGAGACGCGCGCCGCGGGTCCGGAAGTACTCGCCCTCGAAGGTGACGGTCTCGCCGTCGAGCAGGCGCGTGATGATCGTGAGCGCCTCCTCGGTGCGGGCGAGTTGCTCTGCCGTGTCCGGCCAGTCCATGCCGGCCGGCACCTCGTTCATCGCCTCGCTCGAGCCGACGCCGAGGAAGGCACGGCCCGGGAAGAGGGTCTCCAGCGTCGCGATCTGCTGGGCGACGACCACCGGGTTGTAGCGGTGGACGATCCCCGTCACGCCGGTCCCGATCGCGATGCGGCTGGTGGCCTGGCCGGCGGCTCCCAGCCACACCCATGCGTTCCCGCAGTGGGCGGGCGCCGTCTCGGTGCGCCACCACGGCGTGAGATGGTCGCTGCAGGCGAGCCCGTCGAAGCCCATCTCCTCGGCGAGCACGGCCTGCTGCACGAGCTCGGCCGGGCCGAAGCGCTCGTGCGACGCGCCCAGCACGTAGGCGACGTCCTCGGGCTGGTTGCGCCGCGCCCACATGACGCCGCGGATCGACTCGATGATTCCCATGGTCAGCTCTCCCGTGTGGTGGTCGCGTGTCCGGTGGTGCGCCCGCCCTGCTCGATGGCCGCGCCGTCGCAGCGGTCCGCACGGGCGTGGTCGACGATCGGCGGCGCGGTCACGGCCCCTCGATTGCCCTTCCACCGGGCCGGCTAACCCGATCGGTCGGAGGTTCCTCCGGGGTGGTGCCGGGTACACACAGCCCCTGCCACCGGCCGGTGGCACGCCACACGACGCGAGAGGGACCCATGGGTCGACGGGACGACACGGTCGCCCTCATCACCGGCTCGAGCCACGTGGTGGACGGCGGGCTCATGCAGTTCCCGGGCAGGGGCGCCTAGTCCCCGGTGCCAGGCCTTCGCCACAGCTCCGACCGCGAGCCCGGCTACACCCGCCGGCGCCGGGGGAAGGGGTGGCGGTACCTCGACGACGAGGGCCGCGGGGTGACCGACGCGCGGCGGAAGGCGCGCTTCGCGGCCCTCGCCATCCCGCCCGCCTGGACAGACGTCTGGATCTGCCGCTCCTCGCGCGGGCACCTACAGGCCACCGGCACCGACGACGCCGGCCGGCGCCAGTACCTCTACCACCCCGCCTGGCACGAGCAGCGCCAGCGCGACAAGTACGAGCGGATCCTGCGCTTCGCAGAGGGCCTGCCGGACCTGCGCCGCGTCTCCGCCGCCCACCTGCGCCGGGAGCGGCTCGACCGCGACAAGGCCCTCGCCGCCGCGGTCCAGCTGCTCGACCGCACGCAGATACGGGTCGGCAGCGAGCAGTACGCCGCGACGCACAAGACCTACGGGCTCGCCACCCTGCGCTCGAAGCACATCGAGATCGAGGGCGACACCCTGATCCTCGACTTCGTGGGCAAGGGCAGCATCGACCACCACGCCGAGGTCACCGACGCCCGGCTGGCCCGCACCATCGCCGAGATGGACGCCCTGCCGGGACACGAGGTGTTCTCGTATCGCGACGAGGACGGCGAGGTCGCCGACATCCGCTCGTCCGACGTCAACGGGTACATCAAGGAGCACATGGGCGAGGACTTCTCGGCCAAGGACTTCCGCACCTGGGCCGGCACGGTCGCGGCCGCGGTCGCCCTCGACGAGGTGGGGCCGGTCGAGGGCGCCCGGGAGCGGCAGCGCGCCGTGACCCGCGTCTGCCGGCTCGCCGCGGAGCTCCTCGGCAACACCCCGGCGGTGTGCCGGGCGAGCTACATCGATCCGCGCGTGATCGACCACTTCCTCGACGGCCGCACGATCTCGTCGCTGGTCGATGAGCTCGAGGCGCGGATGGAGGAGGGGCACAGCGCGGAGGAGCTGGCCGTCCTCGCCCTGCTGCGGCGGGGCCTCGAGGACCGGGCCGGCGCAACCAGCAGACGAGGGAGACGATCATGAGCGAGCGACGCGACGACCTGCCCGAGCACGTGGCCGAGGCCGGCGAGGAGGCGCAGGCGGCCTGGATCGCCGCGTACGACGCGTCGATCTACGCCGACGGCGACGAGGAGCGCGCCCGCCGCGCCGCCGACGACGCGATGCGGACGGGCGGCGGCGGCTCCGCCGAAACCTGAACCGGTCGTCGGGAACACCCCGGGGCGGGCGCCGTTACCCGCCGGTGGACCCGGGTACCACCGCGTGACGCATCACCACGCGGCGAAAGGACGTCCCACATGAAGGCCATCGTCTACCGAGGCCCCTACTCGGTGTCCGTCGAGGAGGTCCCCGATCCCCGGATCGAGACCCCGCTCGACGCCATCGTCCGGATCACCACCACCAACATCTGCGGCTCGGACCTCCACATGTACGAGGGCCGCACGGCCGTCGAGGAGGGCACGGTCTTCGGCCACGAGAACATGGGCGTCGTCGAGGCGATCGGCACCGGCGTCGAGCGCATCAGGGTGGGCGACCGCGTCTCGGTGCCCTTCAACATCGCGTGCGGCACCTGCCGCAACTGCGAGCGCGGCTGGTGGTCGTTCTGCCTGCGCACCAACCCCAACGAGGGGGTCGACGGCGCGGCCTACGGCTACGCGATGATGGGCCCCTACCGCGGCGGGCAGGCCGAGTACCTGCGGGTGCCCTACGCCGACGTGAACCTGCTCGAGCTGCCGCCCGGCGACGAGCACGAGCTCGACTTCACGATGCTCTCGGACATCTTCCCGACCGGCTACCACGGCACCGAGCTCGCCGGGGTCGGCCCCGGCGACAGCGTCGCCGTGTTCGGCGCGGGACCCGTCGGGCTGATGGCCGCGCACAGCGCCTTCATCCGCGGCGCCCGCCGGGTCTTCTGCGTCGACAAGGAGCCCGACCGCCTGACGCTCGCCGAGAGCATCGGCGCCGAGGCGATCGACATCTCCGACGGCGACGTGGTCGAGCGGATCATCGACGCGACCGACGGCGTCGGTGTGGACAGGGGCGTGGAGGCCGTCGGCTACCAGGCCCACGACCATCACGGCACCGAGCATCCGGAGCTCGTCCTCGACAACCTCGTGCAGGTGGTGCGCACGGCCGGCGGCATCGGCGTCGTGGGCGTCTACGTCCCCGAGGACCCGGGCGCGGCCGACGAGGGCGCCAAGGAGGGCCGCATCGGCTGGGACTACGGCACCTTCTTCATGAAGGGCCAACGGATGGGCACCGGCCAGGCGCCGGTCAAGCGCTACAACCGCGCGCTGCGCGACCTGATCATCGACGGCCGCGCGAAGCCCTCCTTCATCGTCTCCCACGAGCTCGGGCTCGACGAGGCGGTCGACGCCTACGACAAGTTCGACAAGCGCTGCGACGGCTACACCAAGGTGCTGCTGCACCCCGCCGCATGAGCCGTCCCGCACACGCAGAGGGAGGTACCGCATGACCACCACCGCCGGCATCCTCGACGAGAGGTCCAGCGCCGAGCGCGAGGAGCTCGTCGAGCTGCTCACGACCGCCTACTGGATGGAGATCGAGACGGTGATGAACTACATCGCCAACTCCACGAATCCCGACGGCGTCCGCGCGCAGGAGATCATCGAGTCGCTGCGCGAGGACATCGCCGAGGAGCTCGGGCACGCGCAGCAGTTCGCGGCGCGCATCAAGGAGCTCTACGGCGTCGTTCCCGCCTCGGAGGGCTTCACGGCCTCCCAGGCCGAGCTGCAGCCGCCGGAGCACCAGACGGACATCGTCCACGTCATCCGCGGCGTCATCGCCGCCGAGAGTTCGGCCATCCGCCACTACGAGCGCATCATCGAGGCCAGCGAGGAGAGCGACCCGGTCACCCAGGACATGGTGATCGCGATCCTGCGCGACGAGCAGCGGCACCGCCGCCTGTTCGAGGGCTTCCTGCGCGAGTACGAGGTCGAGGGCCGGGCCTGAGCACCGCCGGGGCGCCCTCCCGCGCGGAGGGCGCCCCGGGCGCGACCCGCTCCGTCAGCCGGTGCTGACGTCGAGCGTGAGGTGGAGCAGCGTCAGTTCGAACATCCGGCGCACCGGTCCCTCGTCGGCGATGAGCACCTTCATCGGCGGGCCGCCCTGTGCCCGCACCAGGCGATCCGCCTGGATGATGCTCGACAGCCCCGTCGAGTCGATCGACTCGAGGCGGAGGAGGTCGAGGACGATGGCCGTCCCGGTCTCGGAGGCCGCGGCGATCTCCGCGATGAAGCGGTCGCGCTGGGAGAGGTCGAGATCGCCCGTCACGCTCACCCGCGCCCGGTCCTGGAAGCGCTCGACCGAGACCGCGTTCACGGCTCCTCCCCCGCGGGCACGGGCGGGAGGCGGACGCCGGTCACCGCCGTCGCACCGGCCGTGGCCGCCTTCTGACGGGCCTCGTGGCAGTGGCGGACGCCCCCGGTGACCTCCGCGCGCACCCCGGCGTCGAGCGCGCGCACGGGCCCCAGCAGATG
>JAEMRL010000210.1 GCA_016463385.1 Thermoleophilia bacterium | reverse complement strand
GAGGGTGCGGGCGCGGAGTGCGAGCGCGAACGCGAGACGCACGTCGGGATCGTCGAGGTCGCGGCCCGTCAGCTCGCGGGCCCGCTGCAGGCGGTAGAGCAGCGTGTTGACGTGGACGTCCAGGCGCCGCGCCGCCGCGCGCGGGCTCCAGCTGACGCTCACCAGCGCCTCGATGGTGGCGACCAGCGGCGCGGCGGACCTCCCCCGCGCCTCCTGCCGCCGGAGGGGGCCGAGCCACTCCTCCACGAAGTCGGCGAGGCCGGAGGCGGGGCTGACCGCGAGCAGCAGCCGCTCGGCGCCGAGGCGCCGGTAGGGGTGCACCTCCCCGGTGCGCCGAAGGCGGCGGCCCACCCGCACCGCGAGGCGCGCCTGCTCGAGCAGGGCGTGGAGGGCGCCCGGACCGCCGGGGTCGCCGCTCACGCCGCACGAGAACGAGGCGCCGCCGGTCAGCCGCTCCGCGGCCTCGCGGGCCGCCAGGGCGCAGCCCTCGGCCTCCTCCGCGGTCGCCGTGCCGGGCACCAGGACCACCAGGCTCCCGCCCCGCTCGACGACGATCGACCCCGGACGGAGCGCCTCCGCGGCCTCCGAGACCGCGCACAGCAGGCGGGCCGCGCGCGCGCCCTCGTCGAGGGCCGCGGACGCCGAGGGCCCGTCGGGCTCCATCACCAGCACCCACATGTCCTGCTGCAGCGGATAGCCGCGCCGGACGGCGTGCGCGGCGAGGCGGTCCGCGTCGGCCGGCGCCGGAGAGCCTGCGAGGAGCTCGCCGATGACGTCCCCGCGCAGCCTGCGCTCGGCCTCCTCGCTCGCGCGCTCGCGGGAGAGCTCGAGCGCGAGGATGGTGACGCCGTGCTCGAGGGCGCGGCGCCGCGACACCTCCCGGGCGCCGTCCCCCGCGGCGGCGGCGAGCCAGCCGAGGGCGTCGGGGCCGGCGCGCACCGGCAGCACGGTCAGGCCGTCCTCGCGCGACCCCGGCCCGTCGCCGGGCGCGATCCGGAGCGGCAGGGCGTCGGGGCCGGGCGGCGCGAGCCGCCCGCCCCCGTGGTCGAAGAGCGCCACCGGCACCCCGGCCTGGCGCGCGATCTCCGCGCAGACGGCGCGCACACCGCCTCCCGTCCGGGCCAGATCGGTGAAGCGCCGGTGGATCTCCTCGGAGCGCCGCAGGTCGTCCACCTGGGCCTCGAGCCGGGCCTGGAGCCCGGAGCGCTCGAGGGCGCCGGCCACCTGCGCGGCGATGGCGGCCATGAACGCCACCTCGTCGGGGGTGAAGCGGTGGGGCACCACGGTCTGCACGTTCAGCACCCCCACGAGGCGGCTCGCGGAGATGATCGGCACCGAGCACATCGAGACGAAGCGGGCCTGGTCGACGCCGGCGAGCCAGCAGAAGCGGGGCTCGGAGCGCACGTCGTCGACGACCACGGGCGCCCGCTCGGCGGCCGCCGATCCGGTGACCCCCTCGCCGATGCGCAGGCGCACGCGCCCGACAGCCCCCTGTGAGAGGCCGTTCGTCGCCGACAGGACGAGCGTGCCCGCGCCGGGCTCGGCCAGGTAGACCGAGCAGACATCGACGCCCATCGCCTCGGTCGTCTCGGCGATCACCAGGCGCACCAGCGACGGCGGATCGAGGGTCTGGGCCGCCGTGAGGGCCAGCCGCTGGAGGTACTCCAGCTCGCGAACGGTGTCCACTCGCGCCGAGGATAACCACCCCGCAGGACCCCATCCTTCGCCGCCCGGACAGTCATCCGGGCCCGCGACGTGGACGCACCGCACGAACGCGCCCCCCGCCCGGGCCGGAGGGGCCCGGGCGGGGGGTGTCCGCTACTGGATGATGTCTACCGGTGCGCCCGCGGGGACGGTGCGCGCGATCCGCGTCGCCACGTCGTTGGTGAGGCGCACGCAGCCGTGGCTGACGGCCTGGCCGATCAGCTGCGGCTGGTTGGTTCCGTGCAGCGCCACCCGCCCGTCGCCCCCGTCGAACTCGGACAGGTTCAGGGAGTGGGCCGAGAGCGTGAGGATGTAGGTGCCGAAGAAGCCCCGGGGGTTGCGCTGCTTCACGATCTCGCTGAGCGCGAAGCTGCCCGTCGGGGTGGGGTTCGCCGCCGTGCCGACGGCGACCGACCAGGAGCCGACGACCTTGCCGGCCTTGCGCAGCTCGAGCTTGCGGGCGCCGAGGCGCACCGTGACCCGCCACGGCGTGCGCTCGACGCGCACGGCCTCGGCCGGGATCCAGCCGGCGGCGTCGTTGGGCCGGCTGTTGAGCCGCACCCGGTACCAGACGCCGTCCGCCTTGGTGGCGCGGGCGCCGACCACCAGCAGCACGTTCGGGCCGTTGTTGTAGGGCGCCGTCGGGCCGAGCTTCGAGGTCTTGCGGGCGCTCGCCTTCGGCGCCGAACGGGTGTGCACTGGCAGCAGCACCCGCGCGGTCCAGGCCTCCTTGGTGGTCGGCCGGCTCGCGATCGCCCGGGGGGCCGGGTCGGTCGCGGTCGCCGACTGGGTACCGCCTCCGGAGGTGGCCGCCCCGGCGATGCCGCCGCCCACGGCCACCGCGCAGGCGACCGCTCCTCCGGCCAGCCAGAGGGTCAGCGGGCGCCTGCGCGTGTGGGAAGCCATCAGCCCGTCACGCCCCCGGCACGGGCCACCGGGACCGGCCCGACGACGCGGGTGACCGCGGTCGAGCGGCGCGGGGGCAGGCCGTCGGCGGTGACCGTCGCCGTGTTGCGGATCGTGCCGGTCACGTTGGGGTTGACCCGCACGTTCATGCGCAGCGTGCGGCTCGCGCCGGCCGGCATGTCACCGATCACCCAGGTCACGACGCCGTTGCGGATCGTCGCGCCCGAGGGGATGGACACGAGCGTCAGGCTCACCGGCACCAGGTCGGTCACCTGGACGTTGCGGGCGATGAAGGCGCTGCGGTTGCGCACCACGATCGAGTACTGGAACGCCGTGCCCGCACGGGCGGTCGCCGGTCCGGACTTGGCGATCGTCACGTTCGGGGCCGGGCCGCCGGAGATGGTGGCGCCGTTGCCGCTGATCAGGCCGAAGTTGTTGTTGGGCCGGCCCTGGCCCGAGGTGATCGGGATGTTGCCGATCGTCCGGGGGGTGGTGGCCGTGAGGCCGCCCGGGACGGCCATCGCCACGGTGTAGGTGCCGGGCAGCAGGCCCTCGAAGCTGTAGCTGCCGTCGGAACCCGACAGCACCTCGCGGGTCGCGACGGTGATCGACCCCGGGCGGGTGCCGGTCAGGGTCAGGCGCACCCCGGCGCGGCCGACCTCACCCGCGTCGCGGATGCCGTTGCGGTTGGTGTCGATGTAGACCACGCCGCTGATCGGGGCCGGGCGCACGTTGCCGGCGACGAAGGTGCCGAGGCCGCCGGCGGGGACGGTGACCTGGCCGACCGTCGGGGTGATCGCGACCCAGAGCGGGTCACCCACCTCCTCGACGGTCCACACGCCCGCGGGAACGCTGCCCACGGTGACCGAGCCGTCGGCGCCTGTGCTGATGGCGCTGCTGTTGGCCTGGGGGTTGGTCAGGCGGAAGTTCCAGTCGGGAACCCCGGGCTCACCGGCCTCGCGGATGCCGTTGCCGTTGAGGTCCTCGAACTTCACGACCTGCAGGGTCCCGAGCTGGTCGGCCACGTCGAAGACGACGAGGGCGGAGGCCTCGAGGGTCCCCGGAGAGGAGAAGAAGTCGACCGTCGCCCGGTAGCGCCCGAGCGGCGCGTTCGGGGCCGGCGAGAAGGCGCGGGCCACGTTGATCGGGCTCGGCACGCCCTGGGCGGGCTGGGACTCCTGCTGCACGATCGCGCTGAGCGGATCGGTGAACCGCAGGGACCAGCTCGACGCCTGGCTCGTATAGGTGATCGAGAAGTCGACCGTCTGCGTGCCGCCGCCACGCTGGATCGCCGACGGGGGAGCCGGCGCGCGGTTGAGGCTGATGCCGATCGCGGACGCCACCGCGGGTGCCGCCAGGGCGACCGCCAACGCCACGAGCAGGAGGCGGCGCCACCCGCCCAGAGGTCCTCGTCTCATCTCCACGCCTTCCCTCGACTCCGCTCGGACCACCGGACGTGATCCGTAGGCGCAGCTTTCCCTGCAAACGGGGCCGCGTGAACCCCGCGAGGGTGAGCGAACCTACGACAACCTGCCGCTGCAACGTTGCAGGTGTCCTTTCAAACGCAAGTCAAGCGGTGCGCGCGCCCCCCAGCCGGGTGCGGCGCGGATGGGCGAGGCCGGCCAGCAGGGCGGCCAGGGCGAGCAGGGCGAGCGCGATCGCCGCCACCCAGACCGTCAGCTCGCGGAGCTCCGGGACCGGGGCGACGATCGAGCCGATGTCGGCGAAGACGGCTTGGAGGTCCTCGGTGGTGGTCGTCTGGGCGAAGAGGCCGCCGGTGCGCGTGGACATCGCGGCGAGGGTCTCCGAGGGCAGCGGCTGGTCGGCGCGCCCGGGGTCGTTGCCCAGGAGGATCGTGTAGACGGGCACGCCCGCCTCGGCGGCCCGCTCGGCCGCGTCCTCGGGCGAGGTCGCCCGCCGGATCGAGTTGGCCCCGTCGGTCAGCACCAGGATCCGGCCGGCGGAGTCGGAGGGGTCGGCCGGGGGCGTCTCCGCGATGGCGCCGGAGGCGTCGAGCGCGGCGAGCGAGGTGGTGACGGCGGTGCCGAGGGCGGTGCCGATGCGGGTCTGCGTGACGCCCTCCAGCGCTTCGCGCACGGCGGCGCGGTCGGTGGTCGGCGCGAGGATCACCTCGGCGCTCTCGGCGAAGGTGGTGACCCCGATCGCCGTGTCCTCGGGGGCGGCCTCGGCGAAGCGCTCGGCGGCGTCGATGGCCGAGGCGAGCCGGCTCGGCTGCAGATCGGTCTTGACCATCGACTCGGAGACGTCGAGCGTGATCATCACGCTGCTGCGCTGCTCCTGCACGGTCGCATCGACCGACGGACGGGCCATCGCGACCACCCCGGCAGCCACGGCCAGCAGCGCCACGATCGCCGCCGCGGCGCGCATGGTGCGCGCGCGGC
>JAEMRL010000209.1:3451-5072 GCA_016463385.1 Thermoleophilia bacterium | reverse complement strand
GCCATCGGCTACGCGTCCGACGCGGAGGGCGCCGCCGCGACCGCCGCCGCGGTGGAGGCGCTCGGCCGGCGGGCCTCGGTCCACGGCGCCGACGTCGCCGACGAGGAGCAGGCCGGCGCGATGGTCGCCGCCGCCGAGGAGGCCCTCGGGCCGCTCGACGCGGTGGTGCTCAACGCCGGCATCACCCGCGACGGGCTCGCCGTGCGGATGAGCGCCGACGACTGGACGGCCGTGATCGACACGAACCTCTCCGGAGCCTTCTACACCGCCCGCCCGGCGCTCCGCGGCATGCTGCGCCGCCGCGCCGGGTCGATCGTGGCGGTGTCGTCGGTGGTCGGCATCACCGGCAACGCGGGACAGGTCAACTACGCGGCGGCCAAGGCCGGGATGATCGGCATGGTGCGGGCCCTCGCCCGCGAGGCGGGCCCGCGCGGGGTGCGGGTCAACGCCGTCGCGCCCGGGTACATCACCACCGACATGACGGCCGGGCTCTCCGACGAGCAGCGCGCCGGCCTGCTGGCGCAGACCCCCCTCGGCCGCCTCGGCGAGCCGGACGACGTGGCCGCGGCGGTCGCCTTCCTCTGCTCCCCGGACGCGGCCTTCGTGACCGGCGCGGTGCTGTCGGTCGACGGCGGGCTGGCGATGTCGTGAGCGCCACCTCGACCACCGTGGAGCGACGCCGGGTCGTCGTCACCGGCATCGGCCTGGTCACCTCCCTCGGCATCGGCCGTGAGGACAACTGGGCCGCGGCGATCGCCGGGCGCAGCGGCGCGTCGACGATCACCGGCTTCGACCCGCTCGACACCTCCACGACGATCGCCTGCCAGATTCGCGGGTTCGACCCGACCGAGTTCATGGAGCGGCGCAGCGCCCGCCGCATGGACCGCTTCGCCCAGCTCGGGGTGGCCGCGGGGCGCATGGCCCTCGAGGACGCCGATCTCGCGGTGACCGACGCCAACCGCTCGCGCATCGGCGCTCTGGTGGGCAGCGGCATCGGCGGCCTCGCCACCTTCGTCGAGCAGACGCTGCTCGTCGCCGAGCGCGGCCCGGACCGTGCCTCGCCCCTGTTCATCCCGATGGTGATCGGCAACATGGCCGCCGCGCAGGTGTCGATGGAGCTCGGGCTCAAGGGGCCCCTCTCCTGCATCGCCACTGCGTGCGCGTCCGGCAACCACGCCCTCGGCGACGCCACCGACGTGATCCGGCGCGGCCAGGCCGACGTGATGCTCGCCGGCGGCACCGAGGCGACGATCACGCGGACGGGCATCGCGGCCTTCAACGCGATGCGCGCCCTCTCGACGCGCAACGACGATCCCGTCGGGGCGAGCCGCCCCTTCGACGCGGGCCGCGACGGCTTCGTGATGGGTGAGGCGGGCGCGATCCTGGTGCTCGAGAGCCTGGAGCACGCGATCGCCCGCGGCGCCGAGCCGATCTGCGAGGTGCTCGGCTACGGCCTCACCGGCGACGCCCACCACCTCACCGAGCCCGACCCGACGGGTGAGGCCCCGGCCTCGCCCATGACGAAGCCGTCGCGCGCCGCGTCGAACGGGCGGCTGGCTCCTTCCGGGTCGTCGTTGCGGGTGGAGAGGGCGCGCATGGCGTTGAAGGCGGCGATGCCCGT
>JAEMRL010000209.1:0-3441 GCA_016463385.1 Thermoleophilia bacterium | reverse complement strand
CCACCTCACCGAGCCCGACCCCACGGGCGAGGCCCCGGCCGCCGCGATCGCGATGGCACTCGCCGACGCCGGCGTGGCCCCCGACGAGATCGACTACGTCAACGCCCACGCCACCTCCACGCCGGTGGGCGACAAGAGCGAGATCCGCACGCTCCGGCGCGCCCTCGGCGACGAGGTCGCCGCGCGCACGATGGTCTCGTCCACCAAGTCGATGCACGGCCACTGCCTCGGGGCCGCCGGCGGGGTCGAGGGCGCCCTGACGGCGCTGGCCATCCGCGAGGGCGTCGTCCCGCCCACGATCAACCTGGAGGAGGTCGACCCGGACTGCGTCGGGGTCGACCACGTCGCCAACACCGCCCGCACCGCGGACGTCCGCATCGCGGTCTCCACCGCGTTCGGCTTCGGCGGCCACAACGCGATCCTCGTCCTCGGCCGATCGGAGGAGCGGTAGCCGCGGCGCTGGAGGACCGCCTGGGCGGCTGGCGGGCGACGGCCAACCGGGCGCTCACGCGGATCTACGGCCCCCGCAAGGGGCTGGAGGGATTCTCGTGGATCGAGGGCGAGCGGGTGGCCATCGGCAGCCTGCCGGTCGGCGACGCGGTCTCGCGCCTTCCGACGCTCGGCATCACCCACGTCGTGAACTGCCGCGCCGAGTTCCAGACGCGCCTCTCCCACGATCTCTGGGCCGAGCGGCAGGTGTTCGGGGCCGACCACGTCGCGCACGCCCCCATGTGGGATCGCGGCCGGCCGCAGCCGCCGCGCCTGTGGGCGCCCGCGGCCCGCTTCGCCGCGAAGGCCCTCGAGGAGGACCCGCACGCGGGCGTCCTGGTGCACTGCCAGCAGGGGCGCAGGCGCTCGGCGATGGTCGCCTACGCCGTCCTGCGGCTCCGCGGGCATGAGCCCTCCGAGGCGGCGCGACTGGTGCTCGACAGCCGCGCCCCGGCGACGCTGGTGCCCGCCTACCGGGCGAGCGTCGAGGATTGGCTCGACCACATCGACGACCCCCTGCCATAATCGCCGCCCACGTGTCCAAACGCCCCATCACGGTCTCCGTCGACCGCCTCCTCCGCAAGCGCGACGCCCCGGCGCCGCGCAAGCTGCCCGCCGACGAGCGTTCCTGCCCCAAGTGCCAGACGCACTGGACCTCCGACGAGATGCGCCGGAACATGCGCGTCTGCGCCTCCTGCGGGCACCACTTCCCCGCCGGCGCGCGCGAGCGGCTCGACCAGCTCTCGGGCGGGGCGCCCTGGGTGGAGCTCTGGCCGGAGCTGCGCGCGAGCGACCCGCTCCAGTTCGTCGACCTCGAGCCCTACCCCGACCGGGTCGAGAAGGCCGAGGCCGCCGGCAGCAACGAGGCGCTCGTGGTGGCCGAGATCCCGATCGGCGGCCACGACTGCATCGCCGCGATCATGGACTTCTCGTTCCTCGGCGGCAGCATGGGCTCGGTGGTGGGCGAGAAGCTGGCCCGCGCCTGCGACCGCTGCGTCGAGCGCAACCTGCCGCTGGTCGTGATCACCGCCTCCGGCGGGGCCCGCATGCAGGAGGGCGTGATCGCCCTGATGCAGATGGCCAAGACCGTGGTCGCGTTCGACCTGATGTACGACGCCGAGCTGCCCGTGATCGTGGTGCTGGTGCACCCCACCACGGGCGGGGTCTGGGCCTCGTTCGCGTCGCTCGGGGACGTCACCTACGCCGAGCCCGGCGCGCTGATCGCGTTCTCCGGGCCCCGCGTCATCGAGCAGACCACCCGCGAGAAGCTGCCGCCCGAGTTCGGCCGCGCCGAGACCCAGCTCGCCAACGGGCAGGTGGACGACGTGGTCGACCGCCGCGAGCTGCCGGCCCGCATCGGCAAGGTCCTCGGCATCCTGGACCGCCCGAGCGGGATGGACCCGGCGCCCGCCGTGACGATGGCCCGCGCCGGCGCCGAGCGCGCCGCCAACGCCGCACGCACGCTCCCCGACCTCTCGCGGCGCGTCGTCTCGAAGGTGCTGCGCTCCGACGAGAAGGGCGGCCGATGAGCGTCGCCGCGCGCCGGGGCGGGCAGTTCGTCCGCCGTCTGGCCCATCGCCTCGGCGGCAGCCCCGAGACCGGCTCGGCGATCTGGGAGACCATCCAGCTCGCCCGCCACCAGGACCGCCCCTACCCGCTCGACTACATCAGCCGCCTGTTCCCCGACTTCGAGGAGCTCCACGGGGACCGCCTCTACGGCGACGACCCGGCGATCGTGGCGGGCATCGGCCGGGGCGCGGACGGCCCGATGGTCGTCATCGGCCACCAGAAGGGCCGCGACACGGCCGAGCGCACCTACCGCAACTTCGGCATGCCCGGGCCGGAGGGCTACCGCAAGGCGATGCGGGTGATGGCGCTCGCCGAGAAGATGGACCTGCCGGTGATCACCCTGATCGACACCCCGGGGGCCTTCCCGGGCTCGGGCGCCGAGGAGCGCGGCCAGGGCGGCGCGATCGCGCGCAGCATGCAGACGATGCTCCGCCTGCGCGTCCCCTCGATCGCGGTCGTGATCGGGGAGGGCTCGTCGGGGGGCGCGCTGGCCCTCGGGGTCACCGACCGGGTGATGATGCTCGAGAACTCCACCTACTCGGTGATCTCGCCCGAGGGGGGCGCCGCGATCCTGTGGCGCGACGCCGCCAAGGCGAAGGACGCCGCGACGGCCTTCCAGCCCACCGCCGCCAACTGCTACCGCTGGGGCATCGCCGACGTCGTGGTGCCGGAGCCCGCCGGTGGCGCGCACCGCGACCACGACGAGGCCGCCCGTCTGCTCGGCGGGTACATCTCCCGCGCGATGCGCGAGCTGCAGGCGCTCTCGCCCGCCGACCGGCGCCGCCAGCGGCGCGACCGCTACCGCCGCATCGGCGCCTACCGCGAGGTGGCGGTCGCCGACCCGACGGCCATGGCGTCGGGCGTGGACCCCGCGTCCACCGCGAACGGGGCGGGCCCCGCCGCGTAGGCGCCGGCGCCGGCGAGCACCAGCCGGCGCACGTCCTCCCCGCCGGTGACGATCCGCGCATCGGCGCGCCGTCCCCGCCCGTCCTCACGCGCCACCAGACGCTGGCCCACCACCGCGCGGACGCAGCCGGCGAGCGCCACGCGCACGGCGCGGCGTCGCACTGAGGGGGCGAGCGCCACCAGGCGCTCGATCGCCTCCGACGGGTCGGCCGTGGTCAGGGCCGCGATCACCAGGACGCCGTTGGCCGCCGCGTCGAGCGCCACCTCCAGCGCGCGGGGGTCGTCGAGCGCGCCGATCATGACCACGTCCGGGTCGTGGCGCAGCACCCGGGCGAGCCCGTCGGCGATCGAGTCGGTGTCGAGCCCCACCTCGCGCTGGTTGATCACGCAGCCGCGGTCGGAGTGGAGAACCTCGATGGGGTCCTCGATCGTGATCACGCTGCGCGGCGGCCCGTCGTTCATGCGGTCGATGAGGGC
>JAEMRL010000208.1 GCA_016463385.1 Thermoleophilia bacterium | reverse complement strand
AGGTCGACCGGGGCGTTGCGGACCACCGCCGGCCCACCGTGCGGGCAGCGCACGGCGACGTGGAAGTCGGTGAACGGCTCACGCCCGATGAGGGCCGTGACGGCGCGGCGGTCAGAAGATCCCGGTGAGCCAGCCGATGGGGCCGCCGTCATCTCCGTCCCCCTCGACGGGCGCCGGGGGCGGCTCCAGGTCGCCGCGGACGATGAACGCCCGCTCGCCCGGCTTGACGAGGCCGATCGCCCGCGCACGGGCTTCCAGCACGTCGGCCTTGTTGAGGTCGGCGATCTGCTTGCGCAGGGTCTCGCGCCTCTGCTCGAGCACCTCGAGCTTGGCGCTCTCGTCGCGGAGCTCCGCACGCTGGTTCAGATACCCCGAGACCGGCCCGACGTAGCCGAGCAGGAGCGCCGTGAGGAGACCCGCGATGAAGATGCGCCGTGCGTTGATCGCGATGCCCCCGGGAGGTCGGCTCGGGCCCGTGGGCCCCGTCCCCAGGGGGGTACGGGGCGCCCGGGCCCGTTCCTGCCTCGCGATCTCTCACGCGCGGAAGGCCGACCGTCCCGGGTACGACGCGGCGGGGCCGAGCTGCTCCTCGATCCGGATCAGCTGGTTGTACTTGGCCACGCGCTCGCTGCGCGACGGCGCCCCGGTCTTGATCTGGCCCGCGCCCGTGGCGACGGCGAGGTCGGCGATGAAGGTGTCCTCGGTCTCACCCGAGCGGTGCGACACCATCGACGCGTAGCCCGAGCGGCTCGCCAGATCCATCGCGGCGAGGGTCTCGGACAGGGTCCCGATCTGGTTCACCTTGACCAGCAGGGCGTTGCCGGCGCCGAGATCGATGCCCTTCTGCAGGCGCGTCGAGTTGGTGACGAAGAGGTCGTCGCCGACCAGCTGGACCTTCGCGCCGAGGCGCTCGGTGAGCGCGACCCAGCCGTCCCAGTCCTCCTCGGCCATGCCGTCCTCGATCGAGATGATCGGGTACCGCTCGACCAGGTCCACCCAGTAGTCGACCATCTCGGCCGAGTCGAGCGTGCGGCCCTCGCCGTCGAGGTGGTAGGCGCCGTCGCGGTAGAACTCGGTCGTCGCCGGGTCGAGCGCGAGGGCGACGTCGGTGCCGGCCCTGTAGCCGGCGGCGGCGATCGCCTCCATGATCACGGTGAGCGCCGCCTCGTTCGACTCGAGGTCGGGGGCGAAGCCACCCTCGTCGCCCACGCCGGTCGCGAGGCCGCGGGCGCGCAGCACCGACTTGAGCTGACCGTAGATCTCGGCGCCCATGCGCACCGCGTCGGCGAACGTGCGCGCGCCGATCGGTGCGACCATGAACTCCTGCAGATCGACCGAATTGTCGGCGTGCGCGCCGCCGTTGAGGATGTTCATCATCGGCACCGGCAGGCGGTTGGCGCGCGCGCCGCCGATGTAGCGGTAGAGCGGGAGCCCGGCGTCCTGGGCGGCGGCCGCCGCGACGGCCAGCGAGCAGCCGAGGATCGCGTTGGCGCCGAGGCGCGCCTTGTTGGGCGTGCCGTCGAACTCGATCATCGTGCGGTCGATCATCGCCTGGGAGGCGGCATCCTTGCCGACGAGGACGCCGGCCAGTTCGTCCTCCACGTTGGCGACGGCCTTCATCACGCCCTTGCCGCCGTACATCGACGAATCGCCGTCGCGGAGCTCCAGAGCCTCGAAGGCGCCCGTGCTGGCGCCCGAGGGCACGGCGGCGCGGCCGATGGCCCCGGAGACCAGTCCGACCTCGACCTCCACGGTGGGCTGCCCCCGCGAGTCGAGGATTTGCCGTGCGTGGACGGACGCGATCTTGCTCATGGACGCTCCGGGTCGGGAGGGCTGGGGACGGGCGGTCGAGTCTATCCGCCGGGTGGCGGCCGCACCTCACGCGCACGGCGCGGCGTACGTTCCAGGGTCAGATGCACCTGCCCCCCTTCTCCGTCTTCCTCGAACGCGAGCGCGACGTGGTCTACCGCGTCCTCGTCGGCCTCGTCGGCCCGGACGACGCCGACGACTGCTTCCAGGAGACGTTCATCAAGGCGCTGCGCGCGTATCCCGACCTGCGTGACGGGCACAACCTGCGCGGCTGGGTGCTGACGATCGCCCGTAGGACGGCGATCGACGCGGCGCGGGCGCGCGGGCGCCGGCCCGGGCGCCTGGACGATCCCGACGCGATACAGGCGCCGCCGGGGCCTGAGCCGTCCGATCCGGCGCTGTGGCGGGCGGTCCGCGCGCTGCCGCCGCGCCAGCGGGCGGCCGTGGCGCTGCACCATGTGGGCGGGCTGCCGTACGCGGAGGTGGGCGCGGCGATGGGATGCAGCGAGGAGGCGGCACGGCGGAGCGCCTTCGAGGGGATCCGGCGACTGCGGGAGGTGTGGGATGGACGATGAGATCGCGCGGGCGCTCGCCGGCGACGGCGGCTTCGCGGCTGCGGCGGCCCGGGCGGCGGGACGGGTGGCCGCCGCCGCCGACCGGGAGGGGCTGATCGACGTCGCGCTGGCGCGCGTCGATTCACCGCTCGGGACGCTCGTGGCCCTCGGCACCGAGCGCGGGCTCCTCATGCTGAGCTACTCCGACGAGTCGCTGGACGCGCGTCTCGAACGGGTGGCGGCGCGGGTGTCGCCGCGCATCCTCGAGGCCCCGGCCCGCCTCGACGACACCCGGCGCGAGCTCGACGAGTACTTCTCCGGGGCGCGGCGGAGCTTCGACCTGCCCATCGACTGGTCGCTGATCACCGGGTACGCGCGCGCCGTGCTGGAGGCCACGAACGCGATCCCCTACGGCGGGGCGATGAGCTACGGCGAGGTGTCGGCGGCGGCCGGCAACCCGCGGGGCGCGCGGGCGACCGGCAACGCGCTCGGGAGCAATCCGATCCCGATCGTGATCCCCTGCCACCGGGTGCTGCGCAGCGGCGGGGCGATCGGCGGCTACACCGGTGGGCTCGACCGCAAGCGGTTCCTGCTCGAACTGGAACGGCGAGATCTGTGAGATGCGGTCGCCGCGCGCCGGTGTGACGGCCGTTTCACACTCCCGCGGGGTAGGTTCGCGCCACGATCCCACCGTCGAACGGGAGACCGCATGAGAACCTCGCGTGGCACACGTCTCAGGCGCCTCGGCGCCGCCGCCCTCGCCGCCGGGGTGGCGGGGCTCGGGATGGGAGGGGCCTCGGCCGGCGCGGCGCCTGCGGAGAAGGCGCCCCAGACCGTCGATCTCCAGATCCTCTCCTTCAACGACTACCACGGGCACCTGTCGCCGCCGAGCGGCAACGACGGGCTGGTCACGACAGCGGCCGGCACGCCGCCCACGACCGTCCCCGCCGGTGGCGTCGAGTACCTCACGACCCACCTGAAGGCCCTCCGCGAGGGGCACCCCAACACCCTCACGGTCGCCGCGGGCGACCTGATCGGCGGCTCGCCGTTCCTGTCGGGCCTCTTCAAGGACGAGCCGAGCATCGAGACGCTCGACACGCTCGGGCTCGACGTCAGCGGCGTCGGCAACCACGAGTTCGACGAGGGCGTGCCGGAGCTCCTGCGGATCCAGTACGGCGGATGCCACCCGATCGAGGGCTGCTTCGACCAGGACGGCTACGGCGGCGCGGCGTTCGACTATCTCGCCGCCAACGTGACCTACAAGAAGGGAGCGGCCATCACGCCGCCCCCGAGCGCCTTCCGCTACGGCAACTGGTGGAAGGGGTCCTCCACGGGCCGCACCGTGCTGCCGCCGACGGCGGTCAAGCGCGTGGCCGGCGTGAAGGTCGGCTTCATCGGCATGACGCTCGAGAGCACTCCGACCCTGGTCGCGCAGGCCGGGATCCGCACGGTCGACTTCCGGGACGAGGTCGTGACCGCCAACGCCGCGGCGAAGGACCTCCGCCGCCAGGGCGTGAAGGCGATCGTCGTGCTGCTCCACGAAGGTGGCCTGCCCCCCGTCGGCGCGCCCTTCAACTACGCCTGCAACGCGGGCTCGGTGGCGGACCTGTCGGGCCCCATCGTCCAGATCGCCGAGGACCTCGCGCCCTCCATCGACCTGGTCGTGACCGGCCACACCCACCAGCCCTACACCTGCAACATCCCCGACCCGGCCGGCAAGGCGCGCTGGGTGACCAGCGCCGCCTCGTACGGGCGCGTGATCACCGAGACCGAGCTGAAGCTCGACCGCCGCACCAAGGACGTCGTGCGGCCGTCGGTGACCAGCATCAACCACGCCGTGACGCGCGACGTGGCGGCCGATCCCGCCCAGACGGCGACGATCGCCAAGTGGAACGCGCTCTCGGCCCCGATCGCGAACCGGATCGTCGGATCGGTGACGGCGCCGATCACGCGCAGCACCACGCGCGACGCCGAGTCGTCCCTGGCCGACCTGATCGCCGACGCACAGCTCGCCGCCACGGACGGGGCGGGCGACGGAGCGGCGGTGATGGCGTTCATGAACCCGGGCGGCGTCCGTGCCGATCTCGGTTTCGACCCCTCTCCGGCGGGCGAGGCCCCGGGTGCCGTGACCTTCGGCGAGGCCTTCACGGTGCAGCCGTTCGGCAACCTGCTGGTCTCGATGACGCTCACCGGCGCGCAGATCGACACGCTGCTCGAGCAGCAGTGGTCGACCAGCCCGTCGCGGGCGCCGTTCCTGCACCTCGGCATCTCGAACGGAGTCACGTTCGAGTGGTCGCGCTCGGCGCCGGTCGGTCAGAAGGTCGACCCGGCCTCGATCAAGCTCGGCGGCACGACGATCGACCCGGCCGGCACCTACCGGGTGACGGTGAACTCCTTCCTCGCCGACGGCGGTGACGGGTTCACGGTCCTCACGGAGGGCACCGACCGCGTGGGTGGCGGAGGCGACCTCGACGCCTTCATCGCCTACCTGACCGCGAACGCCCCGGTCACCGGGCCCGTCCCCAACCGGGCGACGCCCATCCCGTGAGCTGAGGCCACCCGCTCCGGATCCCGTCGGATCCGGAGCGGGTGGCCGCTCCGGCGGCGCGGCGTCCGGGTCCTCCCCGAGCCAGCGCCCCTCCCGGAACCACCGGCGCATGGTCCGCACCGAGGGCGGACGCGCCTCCCCACGCAGCGCCGCGCGGGAACGGAGCCGGG
>JAEMRL010000207.1:2037-5084 GCA_016463385.1 Thermoleophilia bacterium | reverse complement strand
GGGCTCCTCCGCGACGGGCTCCTCCGCGACGGGCTCCTCCGCGACGGGCTCCTCCTCTGCTGCCGGCTCCTCGATCACCGGCACCGGCGCGTCCAGCGCGGCGTCGGCGGCCGAGATGCGGCGGCGACGGCGGGGCTTGCGGCCCGTGCCCTCGTCATCGGCGGCCGGCTCCTCGGCGACGGCCGGGGCGGGCTCGGCGTCGCCCTCGGGGGCGTCGTCGGCCTCGACCGGCTCGAGGTCGGCGATCGTCGGCTCCGGGTCGGTGCCCGCGCCGCGACGGCGACGCCGTCGCGTGCTGCGCGCGGGCGGCTCGCCGGGCGCGATGTCGCTGGCCTCGACCAGGTCGGGCAGCTCGCCGTCGACCTCCGGGCCGAGCATGATCATGTCCTCGTACGAGATCGGCTCGTCGAGCGGCGGCAGCGTGCCGAGATCGAGGTCGGGCGTCGGCGTGACGACCACCTCGAACACCTCGGCGTCCGGCGCGAGCGCCTCCTCGGCCGACGCGGACCCCGCGCCGGGGGCCGCCTGCTCGGAGCGGCGGCCGCCACGACGACGACGACGGCGTCCGTCGCCCTCCTCGCCGGCGCGCTCGGGGCGCTCGGAGCGCTCGGCGGTGCCGGAGGCGGCGGTGGGCATCGGCGGGATCGCGGCCGTTCGGCCCTCGGCCAGCTCGACGCGGTAGGTGCCGCTGCGCGGGTCGGTCTCCAGGCGCACCATGCCGGTGCCGCCGGCCTCCTCCAGGAACTTGGAGAAGGTCGAGAAGCCGTGCTCGCTCTCGTCGAAGGCGGGGTACTTGCGGCGCATCGAGTCCTTGACGATGCTCGCCAGCGGCCACTCGACGCCCTCGCGCTGGAGCGCCGTGAGCGTCTCCTGCAGCAGCTGCACCGGGTTGAGGTTGAGGCCGCTGCCCTGGCTGCGCCGGGCGGTCGAGCCGCCGGCGGCCTCGGCCGCGAGGCGGTCGTAGAAGATGAACTCGTCGCAGTTGGCGATCAGCAGCTCGCTGGCCGACTCGCGGTTGCCGACGCCGATCACGCGCTTGTTGAGCTCGCGCAGCTTGCCGACCAGCGGCGTGAAGTCGCTGTCGCCGGACACGATGACGAAGGTGTTGACGTGCTCGCGGCTGTAGGCGAGCTCCATCGCGTCGACGGCCATCTGGATGTCGGCGCGGTTCTTGGCGCCCTCGCGCGCGGACGGCATCTCGATGAGGCCGAGGCCCGCGTTCATCAGCTCGTGGCGGGCGTCGCGGTACCGGCTCCAGTCGGCGTAGGCGCGCTTCACGATCACGCGGCCCTTCTCCGCCAGGCGGTTCAGCACCAGGTGTATGTCGAAGTCGGCTCGTCCCTTGGCCCCAGGTCGGGCCATGTTCTCGAAGTCGACCAGCACGGCGAGAGAGCTCTCGTGCTCGGCCAATGGGTCCTCCAGATTTCTGTGTGGGTCGCCGGATGCGGCGACGGGTCAGGCGGCGAATGCCGGGCTCCGCGCGTGCGCAGAGCGTGCCGATGGTACCAGTAGTCGCCGCGATCCCCCGGAACGGGACCCAGAGGGTCGGCGCGTCACTAGAATCAGAGCCGTACTCCGGGCACCGCGTAGGTGCGACACCGCGTCAAGGGAATGCGTGAATGACCACTCAGCCGACGGCGACCACCGATGCCTCGAGCGGCTCCGGCTCCGAGACCCTCACGGTGACCGACAACCGCACCGGCGTGAGCTACGAGCTCCCCATCGCGGAGGGAACCATCCGCGCCACCGACCTCCGTCAGATCAAGGTCAACGACGACGACTTCGGTCTGATGACCTACGACCCGGCATTCATGAACACGGCGTCGTGTCGAAGCGCGGTCACCTACCTGGACGGCGACAAGGGCGTACTCCGGTACCGCGGGTACCCGATCGAGCAGCTCGCCGACAAGAGCAGCTTCCTCGAGGTGTCGTACCTGCTGGTGCACGGCGAGCTGCCGACCTCGGCCGAGCTCGACTCGTGGGTCGATGAGATCACCCACCACACCTTCGTGCACGACAACGTGCGCACCTTCATGCAGGGCTTCCGCTATGACGCCCACCCGATGGGGATGCTCCAGTCGAGCGTGGGCATGCTCAGCACGTTCTACCCCGAGGCCAAGGACATCACGGACGAGGCGAGCAACCACCTCCAGATCGTCCGCCTGATCGCCAAGATGCCGACGCTCGGCGCCTTCGCCTACCGTCACATCACGGGCAAGCCCTACGTCTACCCGAACAACGAGCTCTCCTACTCGGAGAACTTCCTGGCGATGCTCTTCACCACCGGCGTACCGAAGTACACCCCGGACCCGCGCATCGTGAAGGCGCTCGACGTCCTCTTCATCCTCCACGCCGACCACGAGCAGAACTGCTCCACCAGCGCGGTGCGCAGCGTGGGCTCGTCGCAGGTGGACCCGTACTCGGCCGTCGCGGCCGGCGTCAGCGCCCTCTACGGCCCCCTCCACGGCGGTGCCAACGAGGCCGTGCTGCAGATGCTCCGCCGCATCGAGAAGGTCGAGAACATCCCGGCGTTCATCGAGGGCGTGAAGGGCGGCAAGGAGCGCCTGATGGGCTTCGGCCACCGGGTCTACAAGAACTTCGACCCGCGGGCGACGATCATCAAGAAGGCCTGCGACGACGTCTTCGAGGTCACCGGGGTCAACCCGCTGCTCGCCATCGCGGTCGAGCTGGAGAAGATCGCGCTGCAGGACGAGTACTTCGTCAAGCGCAAGCTCTACCCGAACGTCGACTTCTACTCGGGCCTGATCTACGAGGCTCTCGGGATGCCGCCGGAGATGTTCACGGTGCTCTTCGCCATCGGGCGGACCCCGGGCTGGGTCGCCCAGTGGAAGGAGCTCATCGGGGACAAGGACCAGAAGATCTCGCGTCCGCGCCAGATCTACATCGGCTCCGACGAGCGCGACTACGTGGCGATCGGCTCCCGCTAGAGCGCAGGACCGGGAGGGCCTCGGGGCGCATGCGCCCCGGGGCCCTCTGTCGTTCCCCCCGCGTCACAGGCCGCCGCGCACCGGCGATCCCGGGCGCGT
>JAEMRL010000207.1:0-2027 GCA_016463385.1 Thermoleophilia bacterium | reverse complement strand
CGGCCGCGTCAGACGGCCGGCGCCCGCCGTTCGTCGGCGGCCCGCTCGGCGACCAGGTCGAGGAGCCCGACCAGCAGCCCCAGCTGCTCGTCGTCGAGTGCGTCCCAGAGGCGCTGCATCAGCTCGTGGCGCCCGGGTAGCGCCTCGCCGGCCACCTCGAGGCCCTCCGGGGTCAGGTGCGCCTGCACCATGCGGCCGTCGCTGGGGTGGGGCAGCCGCTCCACCAGGCCGCCCCGCTCGAGGCCGTCGACCAGCTTGGTCACGTTCGGGCGCGTGACGCCGAGCTCGTCGCCCAGCGCGTGCAGGCACGCCCGGCGCTCGTCGCGGCAGCACAGCACCTCGAGGACCTCGAGCTTCGCGTCGGAGAGCCCGTAGCCCCCGGCGTGCCGGTCGAGCTCGCGGCCCGCCGTGCAGGCGAGGCGCTCGAGGGCGTCGGTCGCGCGCCGGGCGAGCTCGGAGCGCCCGTCCTCGCCGTCGGTCGTTTCCCGGTTCATCATCTTGACGGTACCACCCACCACCCGAGGCTCGTCAAGCGGCCGTCGCGGTAGGATGCCGGTGTGTCCGATCCCCAGGAGCAGATGCGCAACGCGGCGCGCGAGGTGGGCAACGAGCTCGCGCGCGCCGTCGAGCAGGCGGCCCGGCTCGCCCGTCAGGCCGGCGACGACATCGCCCGCCTGATCGGCGACGCCGCCCCCGCGCGCTCTCCCAAACCACGATCCGGGTCGCCGGCAGATCTGATCCGCGACATCGGTCGTCTACGCGACGAGGGCCTCATCACCGAAGAAGAGTTCCAGACCAAGAAGGCCGACCTCCTGGGGCGGGTATGAGCGCCCCCGAGGGGTGGGGCGAGCTGCTCGGCCAGCTCGAGCCGTACGTCTCGCCGGAGTGGAGCACCCATGCGCGCGAGCACGGCGAGCAGCCCTGGATCCGACTGATCCTGCTCGTCGACGCGCACCACCAGCTCTCGACGCCCCGCGTCGCCGAGAAGGTCGCGATGACGATGGCCGACCTCGCGGTCGACCGCGACAAGGAGCGCGAGGGCTGGGAGGCGCTGCGCGAGAGCGCCGCGGACCAGCGGCGGGACATCGTCGCCGGGCTCGTCGACGCCACGCCGGCCCTGCTGTCGCCGGAGCTCGTGCAGCTGTTCGAGCGCTCGATCGAGCCCGCGCCGCCGGGGATGTGACCCGGTGGCCGGCGGCCACCCGAGCGACGCCGACCGCGCGGAGGCGTCGCTCCCGGCCCTGACGGCCGTGATCGAAGCGGCCGGCGCGCGCGACGCCGGGGCGCTCGCGGGCCTCTACCGCGACGACGTGGTGTGGCTCGCGCCCGACGGCGCGCACACCGGCATCGAGGCGGCGGTCGCCCGTCACATGGAGATCGCCTCCCGGGCCGCTTCGTGGGATCCGCCCCAGCAGCACGGCGCCCGCGCCGCGCTGCGCTGGACCGGCGACGACGGCGCGCGCGGCGCGATCGTGGTCGAGGTCCGCCGCGGCCTGATCATCTCGGCAGCCTCGCTCTGACCCCGCCCGCGGGGGTTCAGGCCCCGGGCGCCTCCCCGGCCACCATCCGCAGGAGCCGCGGCTCGTAGAAGGCGCGCAACCGCCCGCCCCGCGGCCGGAGCGCCTCCACGTCGAGCACGGCCAGCGCGCCCTTTCGCATGTGCAGCGCTGCGCCCCCGGTGAGGTCGGCGGCGAGCGTCGAGAGGTCGGGCTCGTGCCCGCAGACGAGCACCGACCCGGCGCCGGGATGCTCCAGCAGGACGTCCTCGAGCAGGTCGAGGTCCATGCCCGGTCGCAGCCGGACGTCCTCCCGGGCGGTGCCGCCGATGTGCTCGCAGACGATCCCGGCGGTCTGGACGCAGCGGACGAGCGGGCTGGTGAGAACCGTGTCGATCCCGAGGGCCAGAACCGCCATGCCGCGCGCCCCGGCGTGCATCCGCTCGATGCCCTCGGCGGTGAGCCGGCGGGGCTCATCGCGCCCCCCGGTCGCGGGGCCGGCGTCCTCGGCGATGCCGTGGCGGAGCAGGT
>JAEMRL010000206.1 GCA_016463385.1 Thermoleophilia bacterium | reverse complement strand
CCTCGGCTCAGGCCCCGGCGGCCGCCGTCTCCCGGAGGGGCCGGAAGTCGAGCTCGGTGGTGATGTCGATCGCGGCGGCCACCGACCGGGCGTTCGGGCAGTGGGCGGCGTGGTGGGCGTTGGCCCGCTCGGCGGCCTCGCGCTTGTCCTCGGGCGCGTGGAGCGTGTAGCGCACCACGATCGAGCGCAGCCGCAGCACGCCGTCGGGGTCGACGACCACCTCGCCGTTCGCGTCGGCCGTCAGGCGGTCGCCGGCGCTGTCGATACCACGCGCCTTCAGCGCCCCGCCGTAGGTCCCGATCAGGCAGCCCGCCACCGAGGCCACCAGGTAGTCGAGCGTGCCGGGGTGCTCGGGCACCGTGCCCGGGGCGAACCCGTAGTGCTCGCCCTGCCATCCCGGCGTCCCGAACGTCACCTCGTCGCCGGTCATCTCGAGGACGGCCTTCCGGATCGGGGGCGTCTCGCGGGTGAGGTGAACGCGCACCTCGTGGGTGGTCTCGTCGGCCATCTCGTCCTCTCCGGGAGCGGTCGGTGTGCGTGCGGAAAATACAATCGGCCACCGCCGCGGGTCGAGCCCCCGCGTCGGAGCGGACCGGCGGCCGCGGGGAGCGTGCCCCGGCGGTCGTGTGGGCGGGCGATTGGGCGATACTCGTCAGATGGACGAAACCCCCCAGCCCCACCGCGTCGTCATCGTCGGAGGAGGCTTCGGAGGCCTCCAGGTCGCTCAGAAGCTGCGCCGGGCGCCCGTCGCGCTGACGCTCGTCGACCGGCGCAACTTCCACCTGTTCCAGCCGCTGCTCTACCAGGTGGCCACCGGCGCGCTGTCGCCCGGGGAGATCGCATCGCCGCTGCGCGGTGTGCTGAAGCGCCACCGCAACGCCACCGTGGTGATGGGCGACGTGACGGGCATCGACCTCGCCGCGCGCACGATCGCCGTCAGCCAGGCCGGCGAGCGGAGGACAGAGGTCGCCTACGACACGCTGGTCGTGGCCGCGGGCGCACGGCACTCCTACTTCGGCAACGACCACTGGGCGGCCCATGCCCCGGGGCTGAAGTCACTCGAGGACGCCCTGGAGCTGCGCCGGCGGGTGCTGTCGGCGTTCGAAGCGGCCGAGATCGAGCCCGACCCCGAGGTGCAGCGGGCCCTGCTCACCTTCGTGGTGGTCGGCGCCGGTCCGACCGGGGTGGAGCTCGCCGGTCAGATCTCCGAGATCGCCCGCGACACGGTCAAGCGCGACTTCCGGCACATCGACCCGACCACGGCGGCGATCGTGCTGGTGGAGGGCGCCGACCGGGTGCTCACCGCCTTCCCGCCCTCCCTGTCGGCCAAGGCCGAGCGCCAGCTGCGCAAGCTCGGCGTCACCGTCCGCAACGAGCGCCTGGTGGTGGGCGTGGACGCCGAGGGCGTGACGCTGAAGGCGGCCGGCGGCGGCGAGGAGGAGCGGCTCGACTCGCGCACCATCGTCTGGGCCGCGGGCGTCGCCGCGTCACCGCTCGCCGCGCAGCTCGCCGAGGCGACCGGCGCCCCGCTCGACCGGGCCGGGCGCATCACCGTGGAGCCCGACCTCTCGCTGCCGGGCCGCCCCGAGGTGTTCGTGCTCGGCGACATGGTGCGGGTGTCCGACGGGGAGGGCGGCCAGATCCCCCTCCCCGGCGTCGCGCCGGCCGCGATGCAGCAGGGGCGCTATGCGGCGAAGGTGATCCGGGCGCGGCTGGCGGGCGACGAGCCGCCGAAGCCGTTCCGCTACGTGGACAAGGGCAACCTGGCGACGATCGGGCGCATGAAGGCGGTCGGCGAGATCAAGGGCCTGCGCCTGAGCGGCACGATCGCCTGGCTCGGCTGGCTCTTCATCCACCTCTTCTACCTGACCGGCCTCCAGAACCGGTTCCTGGTCTTCGTGCGCTGGACCGTCAGCTTCCTCACCCGCGGGCGCGGCGCGCGCCTGATCACCGGCGGCGACGACGACCCGGGGCGACTCAGCGGGGAGGCACCCCCGACAGGATGAGCTCGGTCATGCGCCGCGGCGCCTCCGCCAGCAGGGGGAACGCGAGCGCCCGGCGCGGGTACCGCACGTGGCGCCGGCCGCGGGCGACCGCGGTGACCGAGGCCCGGCAGACCTTCTCGAGCGAGGTGTCGGTCAGGACGCCCAGCCGGTAGAAGCGCCGGAACGCCGCCGCGGTGGGGGCGTAGGCGACGACGGCGTCCCTCATCTCCGTGGGGATCAGGCCGACCTCGACGACCGTCGTGCCGACCGGCAGCCCGCGCAGCTCGGCGCGGAGCCCCGAGGTGAAGTGCGTGAGCGCCGACTTGCTCGATGCGTAGGCCGTCATGCCGGGCAGCACCGCGACGCCGGCGAGCGACGCGATCATCAGCACGTGGCCCCGCCCCCGCGAGATCATGCCGGGCAGCACCTGGCGCGAGAGCTCCATCGGCGTGAGCACGTTGAGCGCGACCAGCTGCGCGAGCGCGTCTGCGCTGAGGTCCGTGAACGCCCCGGTCGCGTCGACGCCGGCGTTGTTGACCAGGACGTCCACCGGTCCGGCCTGCTCCTCGACGCGGGCGATCAGCCCCTCGCGCCCCGCCGGATCGACCAGGTCGGCGGTGATCGCGAGCCCGCCGAGCTCGGCGGCCAGCGATTCGAGCGGCCCGGCCGAGCGGGCCACCAGGGTCACCCGCGCCCCCCGGGAGTGGAACTCGCGGGCCAGCCCCGCGCCGACGCCGCGGGAGGCGCCGGTCACCAGCACGTGTGCCCCGTCCAGTTCCACGCTCATCCTCTCGGGTCGCAGACGAAGCCGAGCCCGAGCTCGCGGGCCATCCTCGCCGTGATCAGGCGGCAGGGGGGCACGTCGGAGCTCTGGAACACGACCCGCCAGGCGGTGCTGGTGCGGGTGGGCCGGCGCAGGACGCCGTAGCCGTCGCCGATGCTGCAGCCGCGCTTCTCGCGCAGCAGGGAGTTGGCGTAGATGATCCCGGTCCGCGGCCGGTAGGCCGACACGCGCGTCACCCAGGTGTTGCGGCACCGCACCGGATCGTCGATGTCGATCGCGTCGTACCAGGCGGCGATCATGGCCGGCCGCTCGATGGCGGTCGCCTTGCGGGCCTGCGCCGTGGCGGCCAGCAGCAGGAGCGCGGCCAGGGCCGCGGTGAGCGCCAGCGCGGCGAGGCGGTGGAGGGGGCGCGTCGGGAGCATGCGGCCAGCCTAGTCCCGGCCGCGGACGAAGAGGGTCTAGCCTGTCGTCGAACCGATCGGAGGGACCGATGCGCCTGCGCCGCACGAGCACCACCGCACTGATCGCGACCGTCGCGCTGCTGGCCGCGTCGGTGCTCACGGCGTGCGGCGACGACGGTGACGGGACCGCGGTCACCGCGGCCCCGCCCGCGACCGCCACGGAGCCCGCGACCTCCCCGGCGACGACCGCCCCGGCCACCGTCTCCGAGCAGGTCGAGGCCGAGGTCTGGTTCGTCCGCGGCGAGCGCGTCGCCGCCGTCACCCGGGCCGTCACCCCGCCGGCCGTGGCGCGCGCGGCGATGACCGAGCTGCTGCGCGGGCCGGGCGCGGACGAGGCGGCCGCCGGCCTCTCGACCTCGATCCCCGCCGGGACCGCCCTCCTCGGCCTGCGGATCACGGGCGGCGTGGCCGAGGTCGACCTCTCGGGCGACTTCGCCTCCGGCGGCGGCAGCCTGTCGATGCTCACCCGGGTCGCCCAGGTCGTCTACACGCTGACCGGGTTCCCCACGGTCGGGTCGGTCCGCTTCCTCATCGACGGCGAGAGGGTCGAGTCGATCGGGGGCGAGGGAGTGATCGTGGACCCACCGCTCACCCGCGCAGACGTCGAGGGCCCGGTGCCCGCCGCGCCCTGAGGATCAGCGCACGACGCGCAGGTACCGCGGCTCGAACGGCTCGGGATCGCGGGCGGGCGTGTCGTGGTCGACCGTGAGGTGCAGGTGCCCGAGCGTCTCGAGCCGCGCGGCCGCGGCGAGGAAGTGTTCCGGGGTCGCATCGAATCCCCGGGCGACCACGCGCTCGTAGAGCGCGGCCTCCCGCACCGGCTCGCCCGCGCGGCGCAGGGCCTCGAGGATCTCGGTCTCCAGCGCGACGTCCGGGGTGTTGCTCATGGGGCAACCGTACCGCTCGGCCGCCGGGCTGACGAGCCCCGATAGTCTCCGGCCATGAGCACGCGCCGCATCGACGTCGGCGAGGTCCGCCTCGCGATCACCGAGGCCGGGGACCCGGCCGGCGAGCCGGTCGTCCTGCTCCACGGCTTCCCCGAGATCGGGCACTCGTGGCGCCACCAGCTGCCGGCCCTCGCGGCCGCCGGCTTCCACGCCGTCGCGCCCGACCTGCGCGGCTACGGCGGGTCGGACCGCCCGTCGGCGGTCGATGCCTACGCGGCGCCGAAGCTGGTCGGCGACGTCGCCGGCCTGATCCGCGCGCTCGGCCACGAGAGCGCCCACGTAGTGGGCCACGACTGGGGCGGTGGGCTCGCCTGGGGCCTCGCGGGCAACCTGCCCGCCATGGTCCGGTCGCTGACGATCCTCAACGCCCCCGTCGGCCCGGTGTCGGCGCGCCTGCGCCGCGAGGACCCCGCCCAGCGGGCGAAGAGCTGGTACATGCTGCTCTTCCAGTTCCCCGGCGTGGCCGAGGCGTGGCTGTCGGCCGACGACTTCGCCAACCTGCGCCAGTTCGTCTTCGACACCGCCGCGCCGGAGGCGTTCCCCGAGGCCGAGCGCGAGGTGTTCGTGGACGCGCTGCGGCGCGACGGCGCCCTCACGGCGGCGCTGAACTACTACCGGGCGAACATGCCCCCGGCCTCCTGGTTGCGCGACCCTCCCGATCCGCCGCCGGTGACCGTGCCCACGATGATCATCTGGGGCGAGGCCGACGCCTACATGGACCCGGTGCTGCTCGAGCGCTCGGCGGCCACGGTCACCGGACCCCTGCGGATCGAGCGCCTGCCGGGCGTGAGCCACTGGGTGCAGCAGGAGGTCCCGGACCGGGTCAACGAACTGCTCCTGGACTTCCTCGGCTCTCTCTGAGGCGCGGGGTGGTCTTCGCGCCTTGCCGAGGACGCTCGTCTTGGCGTCCGGGGAGCGCCTCCGGGGTGGTCGTGGTTCGAAGTGGTCTCACTCCCCTTGCTGAGGATGATCGT
>JAEMRL010000205.1 GCA_016463385.1 Thermoleophilia bacterium | reverse complement strand
GGCGGCGAACTCGACATCGTCGCCGCCCGCGGCATGACGCTGATCGCCTGCGAGGTGAAGACGCGGGCCGACCCGGAGGCGCTGATGGAGCCGCTCGCCCCCATGCAGCGCGCCCGCATCGCGCGGGCCCTGGAGGCCTGGGTCGTCCTGCACCCCGGCCCGGAGTGGCGGGAACTGCGCCTGGATCTGATCACGGTCCGGCCGGGACGCCTACGGGCGCGCGTACGGCACCGCCCCGGGGTCGTGTCGCTCCCCGAGCCGGTCCGGGGCCCGGGGTTCCTCAGACCGGAGGGTAGGCCACCGACTGGAAGGAGCGGCGATGCAACGGGGTGAGGCCCTCCACCTGCAGTGCGCTGCGGTGGTCGAGCGTCGCGTAGCCGACGTGCGAGGCGAACCCGAAGGCCGGGTAGGCGTCCGCGACGGGGCCCGCCATGAGGCGGTCGCGCACCGTCTTCGCGATGACCGAGGCGGCGGCGATCGACGCGCTCAGGTGGTCACCGCCGACCACGCGACGGTGCTCCGGAGCGGCATCGCCGAGCCGGAAGCCGTCGACCAGGCAGACGTCGGCGCACGGCTGTATCGCGGCCAGCGCGCGGGCGAGCAGGCGCAGGTTGGTGCGGTGCAGGCCGTCGCGGTCGATCGTCGCCGGTGAGGCGGAGAGCACCACGACCTGCTCGGCGTGGCGCATGACGGCATCGGCCACCCGGGCACGGACGTCGGGGCGCAGCCGTTTGGAGTCGTCGAGGTCACGGAGCGCCCGTCGCCCCGCCGTCGAGAGCGTCTCGAGGTCCAGGCAGACCGCCGAGACGACCAGGGGCCCGGCCAGGCACCCGCGCCCGGCCTCGTCGGCACCCGCGATCCGGCGCGCGCCGAGCGCCCGGTCGTGCGCGAACAGCCGCGCCGCGGGGCGGTGGGATCCCGGTCGCCTGCGACCGCCCACGCGCGCCCCCGACCCGCCGGGGCTAGGTCCGCTGCTTCTCGCGGATGCGGGCCTTCTTGCCGATCTTGCCGCGCAGGTAGTAGAGCTTGGCGCGGCTGACGTCGCCCTCCATCACGCGCTCGATCTTCTCGATCTTGGGCGAGTGGACGGGGAACGTGCGCTCGACCCCGACGCCGAAGCTCTGCTTGCGGACCGTGAAGGTCTCGCGGCTGGTGGATCCCTGGCGCTTGATGCAGGTGCCCTCGAAGACCTGGACCCGCTGGCGCGTGCCCTCGACCACCCGGAAGTGGACCTTCACGGTGTCGCCGGCCTGGAAGACCGGGATGTCGTCGCGAATCTGCTCGCGCTCAAGGCTCTCGATGACGCTCACGGCGCGTGCTCCTGGCTCGGCGTGCCCGGGTCGGGTCCCGGCAAAACGACCGGGAGCATAGCAAGGGATACGCGCGCGTCGAAGGGCCCGTCGACCTCACGCCACCCGGGGGGGCAGCACCCGCTCGGCGCGCCAGCGGGCGATCGCCCCGTGGTCGCCCGAGAGCAGCACGCCGGGCACCTCGTGACCGAGGAACACGGCCGGCCGGGTGTAGTGGGGGTGCTCCAGCCCGCCCCCGAGCCCCTCCGAGAACGACTCGGCCGCGAGGCTCTCGGCGTTGCCGAGCGCTCCGGAGAGCTTGCGGGCGACGGCGTCGATCACCGCCATGGCCGCGACCTCGCCGCCCGCCAGCACGAAGGGCCCGAGGCAGATGGCGTCGTCGGCGAGGACCTCGTGCACCCGCTCGTCGAAGCCCTCGTAGCGGCCGCAGAGCAGGGCGATCTCGGGTTCGGCGGCCAGCTCGCCGGCGACGGCGTCGGTGAACGGCCGCCCACGGGGGGTCAGCACGATCACCCGGCGCCGTTCGCGGACCTCGCTCGCCGGCTCCCCGTAGACGGCCTCGAGCGACGCCGCGATGACGTCGGCGCGGATGACCATGCCCGGCCCGCCGCCGTACGGGGAGTCGTCGACCTGGCCGTGCGCCAGCGGGGTGGTGTCGCGCGGCGAGAAGCAGCGCAGCTCGAGGCCCGCCGACAGCGCCGCGTTGGTGAGGTGGCGCGGCCGGCGCATCCAGTCGAACCACTCCGGGAAGAGGGTGAAGACGTCGATCCTCACGGAGCCTCCGCGCCGAAGAGGTCGGAGCGCACCACGACGCGCCTGCCCGGGACGTCGAGCTCGACGACGGCGTCCGCCGTGAACGGGATCAGCAGCGCACCCTCGCCGGTCGTCACCTCGAGGACGTCATTGGCCGGCGCCGAGATGACCTCGCGCACAGGGCCGAGGGCGCGCGCCCCGAGGAACACCTGGCACCCGACCAGGTCGCGCACGAAGAAAGTGTCGGGGTCGTCGAGCCCGGCGACCCGCTCGAGCGGCACGGCGATCTCGGCACCCGCCAGCAGCGCCGCGTCATCGCGCGAGCCGACCCCGGCGAAGGCGAGGATGGGCTGGTCGGCCATCCCCGAACGGGCGGTCACCGTCAGGCGGCGCGACTCTCCCTCGCGGGGGCGCACCTCGACCTCCTCGCCGACCGCGATGGTCGGCAGGGTGGGGCCGGAGCCCCGGGAGTGGACCGCCCCGCCGATGCCGTGCGGGCGGCCGATGCGCCCGATCACGACCGTCGAGGAGCTCATGCGTCGATCGTCGTCTAGTCGACGATCTCGAGAGTGGCGCGCTCGCCGCGGGCCGTGGACGCCGAACGGAGGATCACGCGGAGGGCGCGCGCCACCCGGCCGCCGCGGCCGATGACCTGACCGAGGTCGGTCTCGGCCACGTAGAGGGAGATGACGCGGGTCTCGCCGTCGCTCTCCTCCTTGACCTCGACCTGCTCGGGGTTGTCGACGAGGCCGCGCGCGAGGGCTCCGACCATCGCCGACAGCGGGCTCGGATCCGCGGGGCTCATGCGGCGCCCGTCATCAGGCGGCGGCCTGTGCCTTCGCCGCCTGGTCCTTCGTGGCGATCTTGATCAGCTTCTTGACGGCCGACGTCGGCTGCGCGCCGTTGGCGATCCAGGTGTTGGCCTTCTCGACGTCGATCTCGACGATGGAGGGGTGGGTCTGCGGGTTGTAGCGGCCGATCGTCTCGATGTTGCGGCCGTCGCGCGGCGAGCGGACGTCCGCCACCACGACCCGGTAGATCGCGTTCTTCTTGCCGCCCACGCGGGCGAGCCTGATCTTGACCATGCGTGCTCCTCGTACTCTGGGTTAGGTGCCGAACAGGCCGGGGGGAAGGCCGCCCCGGCCCATCTGCTTCATCAGCTTTCGCATCTGCTTGAACTGCGACAGGAGCTGGTTGACCTCCTGCACGCTGGTGCCGCTGCCCGACGCGATGCGGCGCCGGCGACTGCCGTTGATGATCTCGGGGTGGCGCCTCTCCTGGAGCGTCATGCTCCGGATGATCGCCTCGACGCGGTTGATCTGTCCGTCGTCCACATTCAGGTCACGGCCCTTCGCCGCGTTGCGGAATCCGGGGATCATGCCCAGTACCTGCGACATGGGCCCCATCTTGCGCACCTGCTGCATCTGATCGAGGAAGTCCTCGAGGGTCATCGACCCTCCGCGGATCTTCTGCTCGAGGGCCTTCGCATCGACGGGATCGACCGTCTGCTGGGCCTTCTCGATCAGGCTCATCACGTCGCCCATCCCGAGGATCCGCGACGCCATGCGGTCCGGGTGGAAGGGCTCCAGGGCCTCGAGCTTCTCGCCCGTGCCGATGAAGAGGATGGGCTTGCCGCTGACGGCCCGCACCGAGAGCGCGGCGCCGCCGCGGGCGTCGCCGTCGAGCTTGGTGAGCGCGACACCGTCGAAATCGACCGCGTCGGCGAAGGCCTTGGCCACATCGACCGCGGTCTGGCCGGTCATCGCGTCGATCACCAGGACCACGCTGGTCGGCTGGACCGCATCCTTGATGCGGACCAGCTCGTCCATCATGTCCGCGTCGATCGACAGGCGGCCCGCGGTGTCGACGATCACCAGATCGCGCCCGAGCTTGCGGGCCGCCTCGATGCCGTTCCTCGCGATCGCGACGGCGTCGCGCCCCTCCTCGCGGTGCACCGGGACGTCGATCTGGGTTCCGAGCACCGCGAGCTGCTCGGCGGCGGCCGGGCGGTGGACGTCGCAGGCGATCAGCATCGGCGCGCGCCCCTGCTGGCGGAAGTGGCGCGCCAGCTTCGCGCAGCAGGTCGTCTTGCCGGAGCCCTGCAGACCGGCCATCAGGACGATCGTGGGGGGCTTGGAGGCGAGCGGCAGGGCGACGTTGGCCTCGCCCATCAGCGTCGTGAGCTCCTCGCTGACGATCTTCACGACCTGCTGGTCGGGCGTCAGCGACTCCATCACCTCGGCGCCCTTGGCGCGCGCGGCGATGGCCGTCGTCAGCTGCTTGACCACCGGCAGCGACACGTCGGCCTCGAGCAGCGACAGGCGGATCGCCCGCATCGCCGCGTCGATGTCGGCGTCGGTCAGCTTGCCCCGGCCCCTCAGGCCGGAGAAGATCCCCTGCAGCTTGTCGGTGAGCGCATCGAACATCGGCGACCGCTCATCCTAGAGCAGCGGGTCAGTCCTCGGGAGAGAAGATCGCCCGGGCGAACGATTGCGCGTCGAACGGCTGCAGATCCTCGAGCTTCTCGCCCGATCCGACGAGCTTCACCGGGATGCCGAGCTCCCGCCGGATCGCCACGGCGATGCCGCCGCGCGCCGCCCCGTCGACCTTGGTCAGGACGACGCCCGTGAGGCCGACCGCCTCGTTGAAGAGGCGCGCCTGGCTGAGCCCGTTCTGCCCGGTGGTGGCGTCGAGGACGAGCAGCACCTCGTGCGGCGCGGTCTCGTCGATCTTGCCCACGACGGCGGCGACCTTGCGCAGCTCCTCCATGAGGTTGTGCTGCGTCTGGAGGCGGCCGGCCGTGTCGATCAAGGCCACGTCGGCCCCCCGGGCGGTGGCCGAGGCGACCGTGTCGTAGGCGACCGCGCCGGGATCGGCGCCCTGGGCCTGGCGCACGAGCTGCGCACCCGAGCGCTCGGCCCACACCGCGAGCTGGTCGATCGCCGCGGCGCGGAAGGTGTCGGCGGCGCCGATCACGACGGTCTGCCCGAGCTCCGAGAGCCGGTGGGCGAACTTGCCGACCGTGGTGGTCTTGCCGCTGCCGTTCACGCCGACGACCAGGATCACGGTGGGATGGCCGTCGAGGGGGATGCGGGCGGGCTCGGGGGC
>JAEMRL010000204.1 GCA_016463385.1 Thermoleophilia bacterium | reverse complement strand
GGTCGCCCGCTGCTGGGGCATCCAGGCCAGCAGGCGGGGCTCCGCGCCGGACGCCAGGCCGATGCGGCCGGCGGCGGCCTCGAGGCCGGATGCGAGCAGCGGCAGGCCGGGATCGGCCGGATACCAGGCGACGAGCGCGGGTGGCTCGCCGGCCTCGGCGACCGCGCGCTCGACCGGGGCACGGCCTGCGGCGGCGGCGAGAGCGGCACGCGCGGCCTCGGCGGGGTGCATCCGGCCGCGGCTCACGACGACCTCGGCGGGCACGCCGTCCACGTCCACGCGCCACAGCACCAGCAAGGACCGGCCCGGGTCCAGCTCGAGATAGCGGACCTCCGCGCGGGACAGCCGCCGGCCGGGGGCGCAGGGGGCGAGCAGATCGAGCACGCCCGCCGGGTCCAGCAGGGCGTCCGCGCCGGCCAGACCGGTGCCGGCGGGCGATCGTGGTGAGGGCTGAGGTGGGCTCGCGTGAGCGACGATACCAGCGCCCCGCCCGGGTGGCGGTGGTGCTCTCGGGCTGGCCGCGGGTGTCCGAGACCTTCGCCCTGAACGAGCTCCTGGCGCTGCGCGACGCGGGCATCCTGGCCGCCGTCTTCGCCACCAAGGAGGGCGGCCCGGGGCCGCATCAGCCCGGGGTGGAGGAGCTGGAGCCGCTGGTCGAGGTGCTGCCCGACGGCGACGCCCTCGACCAGGGCGCGCACGTCGCACGGCGCCTCGAGGGCCTCGGGGTGACGGGCGTGCACGGCTACTTCGCGCACCGGCCGGCCGCGGTGGCGCGCGCGGCGGCGGCGCTGCTCGGGGTGCCCTACGGCTTCAGCGCCCACGCGCTGGACGTGCGGAAGGTCAGCGCCGGCGACCTGCGGCTGCTGATCGCGGGCGCCGCGGTGGTGATCGCCTGCAACGCCGACGTCGCCGCCAGCCTCGCGGAGGGCGGCTCGCGCCCGGCCCTGCTGCCCCACGGCGTCGACCTGCGCCGGTTCCGGCCGTCGCCCCCGCCGGCGCGGCGCGAGACCTGCCTGCTGGCGGTCGGCCGCTGCGTCGAGAAGAAGGGCTTCGAGGTCCTGGTCCGGGCGATGACCCTGGTCACGGCGCCCGCCTGCCTGCGCATCGTCGGCGAGGGCCCGCTGCGGCCGGCGCTGGAGAAGGCCGCCCGCGAGTGGGGCGTCGCGGGGAGGGTGAAGTTCCTCGGGCACCGGACGCACGCGCAGCTCGCGGACCTCTACGCCGGCTCGGACGTCGTGGTGGTGCCCTCGGTGATCGACCGCGACGGCGACCGCGACGGCCTGCCGAACGTCGTGCTCGAGGCGATGGCGAGCGGCCGCCCGGTGGTCGCGAGCGACGTGGCGGCCATCGCGAGCGCGGTCCGCGACCGCGTCACCGGCGTGCTGGTGCCGCCCGGCGACCCGACGGCGCTCGCCGGGGTGCTCGACGCGCTCGCGGCCGACCCCTCGGCGCGCCGCAGGATGGGCGAGGCCGCCCGCCGCGAGGCGCATGAGCGCTTCGCCCTCGGCGACTGCGCCGACCGTTTCTGCCGCACGCTTGGAGAGGTCTATGCCTGAGGGCACCGTCGCCTACGTCCTGAAGGGCTATCCCCGGATCTCGGAGCTCTTCATCGCGAGCGAGATCTGGCGCCTCGAGCAGCGCGGCCTGCCGCTGCGGCTCTACGTGCTCAAGCCCGCCGACGAGGACGTCCGCCACCCGGTGGTGGACCGCGTCGCGGCGACCCCCGAGTACCTGCCGGCCACGACCTCCCTCTCGCGGAGTGCGCTGCTGCCGTGGCTGCGGCGAAACCTGCCGGCGTTCCTGCCCTCGCTCGGCCGGGTGGCCCGCCGCCGCCCGCTGGCACTCGCCCGGGTGGCGGGGAGCGCCGCCGCCCAGTCGGTGCGGGCCCGCAAGGGCTGGCGCCCGCGGCGCATCTACGTCAAGGAGCTGCTGCAGGCCATCGCCCTCGCCGACCGGATCGACGCAGGCGGCGGTGTCGCCCACCTGCACGCGCACTTCGCGCACGGGACGACCACGGTCACCTGGTTCGCCGCCCGGCTGCTCGGCCTGCCCTACTCGTTCACGGGGCACGCCAAGGACATCTACCGCGGCTCCCTGAATCCGGCCGGGCTGCTCGAGCGCAAGATGCGCGACGCGCGCTTCGTGGTCACCTGCACCGGCGCCAACGCCGAGCACCTCGACGGCCTGGGCACCGGGGCGCCCGTCCACCTCGTCTACCACGGCCTGAACGCCGACTTCACCCGGTTGCTGGACGGCGGCACGACCCTCGAGCCGCCGGCCCGGCCCCGCATCGTCAGCGTCGGCCGGCGCGTCCCGAAGAAGGGCTTCGACGTCCTCATCGACGCGGTCGCCCTGCTGCGCGACCGCGGGGTCGATGTCGACCTCGTGCTGGCCGGGGAGGCCGGCGACGAGGACGGCCGCATCGCCGCGCTGATCGCCGCGCACGGCCTCGGCGACGCGGTGAGCGTGCGGGGGACCGTGACCCAGGAGGAGCTGCTCGGCCTCTACCGCCGCTCGACGATGTTCGCGCTCGCCTGCCGGGTGGTGGACGACGGCGATCGCGACGGGATCCCCAACGTGCTGGTCGAGGCGATGGCCGCCGGCATCCCGGTGGTCTCGACGACGGTGTCGGGCATCCCCGAGCTGGTGCGCGACGGCGAGAACGGCCTGCTGGTCCCGCCGGAGGATCCGGCGGCGCTGGCCGGCGCGATCGCGTCGCTCGTGGCCGATCCCGCGGACGCCGCGCGGATCGCGGCCGCGGGGCGGGCGACGGTGGCCGCCGAGTTCGACGGCGACGCCCTCGCGGCGCGCATGGCCGACCTCTTCGCCGGGTCGCCGGCATGAGGACGGCGACCGCCGCCGAGCCGTGCCCGCGCGCGGTGCCGTGCGTGATCGACCACCTGCACCGCGACGTGGCCGTGGCCGAGGACGCCCGCGCCGGCCGCTTCACGCACGCCGGCGTCACCCTGGCGCTCGGGCGCCGGCCCGACTGGATCGCGGGCGGCCTGCCCGGCGACGAGGAGTGGCGCATCGAGTGGGTGAAGCTCTACGAGGGCCTCGACATGGCGCACGCCTACGCCGTGACGGGCGACGAGGACCACCTCGAGACCTGGCAGGACCTCGTCGAGGCGTTCTGCGACCAGGTGCCGGTGGGTCACGACAGCTCCGACGTTTCGGCCCGGCGGCTGCAGAACTGGCTCTACGCCTGGCAGCGCTTCGCCGCGGCCCCGTCGTTCCGCGGCCTGCGACCGGGCCTCGCCGCCCGCCTGGTGGAGCGCGTGGACGCCGACGCGGCGCACCTCGCGGCGAACCTCACGCCCGAGCGCAACCACCGAACGATGGAGCTCTACACGCTGCTCCTCGCGGGCCTCGCGCTGGAGCGCCCCGAGACCGCGGCGGAGGCCCTCGAGGAGCTCGGGCGCAACGCCGAGACCGACATCCTCGCCGACGGGGTGCAGCGCGAGCGCAGCACCGACTACCACTGCATCGTCCTGCGCTCGCTGCTCGGCGCGATCGACTGCGCCCGCCGCTTCGCCATGACGCCGCCGGCCGCGCTGGTCGATCGCGCGGGCCGCGCCTGCGACTTCGCCCTCCACGTGCAGCGCCCCGACGGCACCACGCCGTCGCTGTCGGACGGCGACGTGGGCGACTTCCGCACCCTGCTGGAGCTCGGCGGCGAGCTGCTGGAGCGCGACGACCTGCTCTGGGCCGCCACCGGCGGGCGGCGCGGCGCGCCTCCGCGGCGGCGGATGGTGACCTTCCCGGTTGGCGGCTACTCGGTGCAGCGCAGCGGCTGGGGCGAGGGTGACCGGCCCTACGGACAGGAGCGCCTGGCGATCCTCGACCACGGCCCCCTCGGCGACGGCGGACACGGCCACTACGACCAGCTGTCGGTCGAGCTCGTCGGCGCCGGCCGGACGCTCGTCGTCGATCCGGGCCGCTTCACCTACGCCGAGGAGGGCGGGTGGAGGGCCTGGTTCAAGGGGACGGCGGCGCACAACACGGTCTGCGTCGACGACCTCGACCAGACCCCGTACCGCCGCGGCAAGCCGAAGGGGCCGGCCCCCGTCGCGCGCCTGGTGGGACGGGTGGACGCGCCCGAGGTCGACCTCGTGGTCGCCGAGGCGCGCAGCCCGCGCCACGACGCGGTGCACACGCGCCACCTCGCACTGGTGGACGGCGACTACTGGGTGGTGCACGACCGCATGCGGGCGCCGACGCCCCACCGCTACACCGCACGCTGGCACCTCACACCCGGCGCGTGGGGGCGGGTGACGGTCGAGACCGACCCCGGCCAGACGACCGTGCAGGCGCCCGGGGTGACGCTGATCGTGCCGCGCGGATGCGGCGCCGTGGCGATCGAGGACGGCTGGGTCTCGGCCGAGTACGGCGTCAAGCGCCCGGCCCCCGTGGTGGTGGTCGAGTCGGACGGCGCGGGCGACGCCGACCTGCTCACCGTGATCGTCCCCCGCGACCGCCGGGCCCGCGCCGCCGTTGCCCTCTCCGAGCCGGAGGCGGCGGTGACCGTCGTGCTCAGCCGCGGGGGCCACCGCGTGCGCTGGGCCTGCGGGGAGTCGCCCGCCGTGCGCTGCCGGAGGCTGCCGTGGTGACCCGTGCGCTCACGCCCCCGCGGCTGGCGCCCGATGCCGCCGTGCCCGCCCGCGACCTCCTGCTCGATCCGCGGGCCGCGGCGGCGCGGCTGGAGTCGCTGATCGGCGCCGACGGCCCGGTCGCCGTGTCGGACGCCCGCCTGCTGCGCGCCAAGTACCGGATCGGCGAGAGCCTGCGGGTGGTGCTCCGCATCACGGTCGGGGGCGCCGCACGCACGGTCGTCGCGCGCACCTTCCGCGACGGCGCGAGCGCCGCGGCCCACGTCCGCGCGCTGTCGCTGGCCGTGCCCACCGGCGACCTGCGGCCGGTGGTGCACGACCCGGGCATCGACGCGGTCTGGTGGACCGTGCCCAACGACCGGCGCCTGCGCACCCTGCCCGCCCTCCTGTCCCCGTCCCCCGAGATGGCCGGCCTCGCGGAGTCGGCCGGCGCCTGGACCACGAGCGAGCTGGTGGAGCTCGCGCCCGAGCGCTCGGCGACCGCGCGGGCCCTCGACCCCGCCGGGCGCACGATCGCCTTCGCCAAGGCCTACGCGCCGGGCACGGTCGACCTGGCCGCGCTGGCCCTGCGCTACGACCTCGCCGCGGGTGCGCTGTCGGGCGT
>JAEMRL010000203.1 GCA_016463385.1 Thermoleophilia bacterium | reverse complement strand
CCTCCCGCAGGCCCCGCCCGGACCCGAGCGCGTCCTGCCGGCGCTGTGCCTGGCCCTGTCGGCGCTCGCGGTCCTCGCGCTCGGCCTGCCGGCGCTGAGCGGGCCGTCCGGCACCGAGAGCCTCTGGGGTCTCGAGCCCGCGGGCCTCCGGGCGCAGGCCCTTATCGCCGCGCTGGTCGCCGCCCTCGCCTCCGGGGCGTGGCTGCGCGCGGCGCGCGCCGGCGTGGCCGTGCTCCCGGTGACCGCGCTCGCGGGGCTGACGGCGATCGCGGGCGGCCTCGTCGCCGGCGGGCCGGCGTTCCTGGTCGCCGTCGACCTGCCCGGGACGCGCGCCGAGCCGGGCCTCGCCGTGCTGATGCTCACGGGGATCGCCATCGCGGCGCTCGCGTCGTACGGCCTCCTCCTCGCGCTGCGGGAGGCCGTGGCCGGCCCGCCCGATTCCTCGGCCGTGCTCGTGCTGGCCGGGGGAGGCGCGCTCGGCAGCCTCCTGGCCGTCGCCGCCGCCCCGCTCGGCTGGATCTCCTCGGGCGGCGTGGAGCTCGGCGGCCTCGCCGGGGGGCTGGCCGCCGGCACCTGGCTGATCCCGCTCGCGCTCGGGGTCGCCGCCGGGTGCATCCTCACGGCAGCCGTCGCGCAACTCGGGGACGCGCGGCGCGCCACCGCGTTCGCCGTGGCGACCGCGGCCCTCGCCGCGGCGGTGTGCGCCTTCGCGGTGGCGGCGGCCATCGGCCTGCGCGGCTACCGCATGGAGGCGGGCCTCAGCCTGGTGCTCGCGGGGAGCGCGATGGCCTTCGTGAGCACCGCGATCGGCGCGGCGGCGATGACGCTCGGCGCCGTGGTCGGCGACCGCGAGGACGACGCGGCGGGCACGCGCGCACGGTGAGGGATCTCACACGCCGCGGACGACGGGGTGAGGTGGGAGGCGTGATTCCGGCGGCCTGGGGTAGCTTGGCCCCATGGCGTCCGAGTCCACGGGGGCGGGCACGCGCGCGACGCCTCTCGGCGGCGGCGGCGTTCTCGAGCTCCGCGATGTCACCAAGCGCTACGCGCCCGGCGCGCGGCCGGCGGTCGACGCCCTCTCGCTGACGGTCCCCGCGGGCGAGGTCTGCGTGCTGATCGGGCCGTCGGGCTGCGGCAAGACGACCGCGCTCAAGATGATCAACCGCCTGATCGAGCCCACCTCGGGCGAGATCCTGATCGACGGGCGCGGCGTGCGCGACCGCGACCCGGCCGCGCTGCGCCGCGAGGTCGGCTACGTGATCCAGCAGGTCGGGCTGCTCCCCCACCTCACCATCGGTGCGAACGTGGCCACCGTGCCGAAACTGCTCGGCTGGGAGAAGGAGCGGATCCGCGCCCGCGTGCGCGAGCTGCTCGAGCTGATCGGGCTCGACCCGGACGAGTTCTCGGGCCGCTACCCGGCGCAGCTCTCGGGCGGCCAGCAGCAGCGCGTCGGCCTCGCGCGGGCACTGGCGGCCGACCCTCCGGTGATGCTGATGGACGAGCCCTTCTCGGCGGTCGACCCGATCACCCGCGAGCGGCTCCAGAACGACTTCCTGCGCCTGCACCGCGCGCTCCCGAAGACCGTCGTCTTCGTGAGCCACGACATCGACGAGGCCGTGAAGATGGCCGACAGGATCGCCGTGATGCGCGACGGGAAGCTGGTGCAGTTCGCCCCGCCCGCCGAGCTGCTGGCCAACCCGGTCGACGACTTCGTGGCCGACTTCGTCGGCTCGGACCGGGCCCTCAAGAGCCTCTCGCTGACCCGCCTGGAGGACGTCGACCTGGTGGTGCCGCCGACGGTGGCGATCGGGGAGCCGGTCGACCACGTGCGCGAGCGCATCGCCGCCGGCGACCTCATCCCGATCGACGAGCAGGTGCTCGTCACCGACGGCTCGGGGCGCCCGCTCGACTGGCTCGAGGTGGTCCGCCTCGACGGGGCCGCCAACGTCCCCATCCGCCCGGCGGGAGGAGCCGAGCCCGTGCTCGACCGGGTGACCACGCTGCGCGACGCCCTCTCGGCCCTGCTCGAGGCGAACGCGGCCTACGGGGTCGTCGTGGACCACACCGGGGCCGTCGTCGGGCTGCTCGGCATCGGCGAGGTGGCCTCGGTCTTCCGCCCGGTCCCCGCCGCCGGCTGAGCCCGTGGCGCAGGGGATCGACTGGGACTGGATCTCCCGGCACACCGACGACATCCAGGAGCTGACCGTCAAGCACGTCCAGCTCACGCTGATCGCGGTCGCCATCTCGATCGCGATCTGGGTGCCGCTCGGGGTGCTGCTGCGCAACCGGCGCATCGCCTTCCCGGGCGCGACGATCCTGGCGGGGCTGATCTACACGATCCCGAGCCTGGCGCTGTTCGCCTTCCTCGTCCCCACCACCGGAATCGGGCGCAACACGGTGATCATCGGCCTGGTGCTCTACTCGCCGCTGATCCTGATGCGCAACACGGTCGTCGGCCTCCAGGGCGTGCCCGCCCCGGTGCAGGAGGCCGCCCGGGGCATGGGCTTCACACCGCTTCAGACGCTGCTGCGCGTGCAGCTGCCGCTGGCCCTGCCCTCGATCTTCGCCGGCATCCGCATCGTCACCGTCACGACCGTCGGCATCGCGACCATCGGCGTGCTGGTGGGCGCAGAGGGCCTCGGCACGCTCATCTACACGATGGGCCTCAACCGCGACTTCCTGACGCCCATCGTCGTCGGCGGCGTCGTCGCCACCCTGCTGGCGGTGGTGCTCGACGTGCTGCTGGTCGGCATCGAGCGCCTGCTCACGCCGTGGTCGCGCGCCCGGGCAGCGAGGGGCTGAGCATGGGGCTGCTCACCGACGCCTGGGACTTCTACACGGCCAATCGCGACCTGGTGGACCCCGCCTTCTGGGGCCACGTCCGGCTCTCGGTGACGGCGCTCGCCCTCGCCGCGGTGACCGGGGTCGTCCTCGGCATCGTCTGCGCCAAGATCGGCCGCGTCGCCGCCTTCCTGGTCACGTCGATCGGCAACCTGGGCCGCACCGTCCCCACGTTCGCCGTCATGGGCATCGTCCTGACGCTCTCGACGGTCGGCTTCTGGCCCGCCGTGATCGGCCTCTACCTCCTGGCCGTGCCGCCCATCCTCCTCAACACCTTCACGGGCATCCGCGAGGTCGATGCGGGCGTCGTCGAGGCCTCGCGCGGCATGGGGTTCCGCCCCCTCCAGATCCTCGGCCGGGTCGAGCTGCCCATCGCGGTTCCGCTCATCTCCGCCGGCGTCCGCACGGCATCGGTCGAGGTGGTGGCGACGGCCACCCTCGCCGGCCTGGTGGGCGGCGGCGGCCTCGGCCAGATCGTCATCTCCGGGCTCGACACGGGCCAGGACGACGTGCTCCTCGCGGGAGCCGTCCCCGTCGCCCTGCTGGCGCTCGCCGCCCAGGTCATCTTCGGCGGGATCGAGCGCCTCGCGACTCCACGAGGCCTGCGCATCTCGCGCGGCCTCGCCATCAACGAAGGGAGAATCACATGACTCGACGGGTCAGACTCGTCGGAGTCGGCCTCATCGCGGGGTTGGTCCTGACGCTCGGTCTCGTCGCCGGTTGCGGTGACGACGACGAGGGCTCGGCCGACTCCTCGACGCCCGCCGCCGCGGTCGACGGCACCGCCGTGACCATCGCGGACAAGGGCTTCACCGAGAGCCAGATCGTGGCGCAGCTGTACGCGCAGGCCCTCGCCGCCCAGGGGTACGAGTCGGAGGTCACGAGCCTCGGCAGCAGCGAGATCGCCCACGCAGCGGTCAAGAAGGGCGACATCGACCTCTATCCCGAGTACACGGGCACCGCCTACGGCGTCATCCTGGGGAAGACCGACGTCCCCGACTCGGCTGCGGTCTTCGAGACGATCAGCACCGAGTACGCGAGCCAGGGCCTGACGACCCTCACCCCGAGCCCGTACAGCAACGACAACCGCGTGGCCTGCACCCAGGACGCGGTGGACGAGTTCGGCCTGACCACGCTGTCCTCGCTCGGCGAGGCCTCCGGCGAGATCACGTACTCGGCCAACCCCGAGCACCTGACGCGCGCCGACGGCCTGCCGCTGCTGAAGTCGGCCTACGGGATCAACTTCAAGGACGTCGTGTCCGTCGCCCTCAACCTGCGCTACAAGCCGGTGCAGGACGGCAAGGCGCAGTGCGTCTACGCCTTCGGCACCGACCCGCAGATCGCCTCGGAGGAGCTCGTGCTCCTCGAGGACGACAAGGGCCAGTTCCAGGGCCTGCCGTACGAGAACTTCCCCGTGATCAACACGGCGTTCTTCGACGCGCAGCCGCCGGTCTTCGCCGAGACGGTCAACGCAGTCAGCGCGCTGCTGACGCAGGAGGCCATCGCCGAGCTGAACGCGGCCGTGGACCTCGACAAGGAGGACCCGGCCGACGTGGCCGAGACCTTCCTCACCGACAGCGGCATCCTGGAGTAGCACCGGCGCCCGGAGGCGGCCGTCAGCCGGCGGCCGCCTCCGCCGCCTTCTCCCACTCGCGCAGCAGCCAGGCGAGCTCCTCCTGCAGCGTGCGGTGCTCCTCGCCGCGCGCGGCCACGCGCTCCCGGTCGGCCAGCGTCGCAGGATCGGCGAGGTCCGTCTCGACCTCGGCGATCCTCGCCTCGACGCGCGTGATCTCACCCTCCAGCCGGCGCACCTCGCGCTGGTTCTTCTGCGACGGACGGCGCTCGGGCGCCGCGGCCGCGGGCTTGCGCTCGCGCGCCTGCGGTGCCGGACGGCGCGGCGCCGGCGCGGGCGGCGCGGCGGCGGCCTCGGCGCGCAGGTTCAGGAGGTCGGTGTAACCGCCGGCCCGCAGACGGGCGACGCCGTCCTCGAGCGCCAGCGTGTGCGTGGCGATCGCATCGACCAGTGCCCTGTCGTGCGAGACCATCAGCACGGTGCCGTCGAACGCCTCGAGGGCGGCCTCGAGCGCCTCGCAGCTCTCGACGTCGAGATGGTTGGTGGGCTCGTCGAGCACGAGCAGGTTGCCGCCCTTGCCGATCAGCGTCACCAGCTCCAGGCGGCGGCGCTCGCCGCCCGACAGGCGCTCGACCCGGGCCTCGGCCGCCTCACCCGGGAAGAGGAAGCCACCCAGCAGCGTGCGCGCCTGGGTGGGCGTGAGGTCGCTTCCGGCGAGGACGGTCTCGACCACCGTGCGGTCGTCGCGCATCTCCTCGCCGTGCTGGGAGAAGTAAGCCGGAACGACCTTGTGGCCGATGCTC
>JAEMRL010000202.1:2264-5233 GCA_016463385.1 Thermoleophilia bacterium | reverse complement strand
GGCGGCCGCGGCGTCCGGTGGGGCCGCCTGCGGAGCCGGGCGCGGTGCGGGCGACTCCGACGAGCGCTCGAGCACGGAGGCGCCGGCGTAGCCGACGGAGCCGGCGACGGTTCCCAGCAGGATCAGCGCGAGGGCCTGCCGGGCGCGGGACATCAGGTGCTCATATCACGGACCCCGGATCCCGGGGTCCGGCACCTCAGAGGCTCGCCCAGCCCCGGTAGTCCTCGTTCGGCCACGGGCTCGTGTCGCTCGATGCGGCCGTCGGAGCCTCCGGCCCCGATGCCGTGAGGCGGTCGGTGCTCAACATCGGTGCGGTGCTGCTCTGCGGTGCGGCGCCGGTCGGCCGCTCTGCCAGGGACGCCACGGGGGACCTCCAACTCGGCGTGATCGGTACGACGCGACGCTACCGCGTGCCTCGGACGACGGGACGGGATCGATCGCGACGGATGTACCTCCCTGCGGGAAAACGCCGTGATCTTGAGCGGCGGCAGAATCTGGGGCCGGACGAGGAACCGCCGTTCGTGGATCGCGGGGGCCGATCCCGCCCCCTCGCCCGCGCTCCAACGCACGGGAACTGAAGTTATGTCGCTATGGCGTGAGATCGGCCACATGAGGGCATCCCCCCCGCGTGAGAGCCTGCCTCCCGATGGCGACGACCCCTGCAGCGACGGCCGCGGAGACGCAGTGGTGATCCGCGGCGCGGTCGAGGGCCGGGTGCCGGTCACCGGAACGGCGCGTCCGTGCGCCTGACGCTCGTCCGTCATGCCACGCTGCTGATCGACTACGCCGGGCGGCGGCTCATGGTCGATCCCATGCTGGACGCCGCCGGCGCCCGGGGACCCGTGCGCGGCACGCCCGAGGAGCGCCCGAATCCGCTGGTGGAGTTGCCGATGCCGGCGGCCGAGGCGGTGGCGGGCGTGGAGGCGGTCCTCCTCACCCACACCCACGTCGATCACCTGGACGCCGCGGGCGTGACGTCGCTCGATCCCGGCGCGGTCTGGTTCTGCCAGCCCGAGGACGTCGAGGATCTGGCCCCCATCGACCTGGCGGACGTCCGGGCGGTGCCCGCGGACGGCGGCGCCGAGTGGAACGGGATCCGCATCGACCGGACCGGCGGCCGCCACGGGCGCGAGGAGGCGGCGGTCCAGGGTCTCGGGCCGGTCAGCGGCTTCGTGCTCCGCGCCGACGGCGAGCCGACGCTCTACGTGGCGGGCGACACGGTCTGGTGCCCGGAGGTCGAGGAGGCGCTCGCCGCCCACTCCCCCGACTGGATCGTCGTGAACGCCGGGGGCGCGCGCTTCCTGCACGGCGGCACGATCACCATGGAGGCGGACGACGTGATCGCGGTCGCCGGGGCGGCACCCGACGCCCGGATCGTCGCCGTGCACATGGAGGCGATCAACCACTGCCTCGAGTCGCGGTCGGCGCTGTCGCGCCGGCTGGAGCAGGCCGGCGTGGAGCGGCGAGTCCACGTCCCGGCCGACGGGGAGAGCCTGTCGTCCTGACGGTCCCGCTCCCGCCGTCCTACAAAATCCCCACCCGTCTGGAAAGATACCCCCGTGGCACGGCCCCGCCCTGGACTCACGCGCGGCTCCATCCTCCGCGCAGCACTGCACATCATCGACGAGAGCGGTCTCGAGGCCTGCACCATGCGGGCGGTCGCGGCGGACCTCGGCGTAGAGGCCATGTCGCTGTACTGGCACGTCCCCGGCAAGGACGCCCTGCTGGACGGCGTCGTGGAGCTGGTGCTGCGGGAGGTCGAGGGCGAGCAGGGCCCGGTGACGACCTGGCAGCAGTCCTTCATGCAGTTCGGGCACACCTTCCGGGGCGTGCTGCGCCGCCATCCCGCTGTCGTCCCGCTGGTCGTCAGCCGGCCGATGACGGCCTACACCGCGGCGGCCCAGTCCGCCGAGCGCACCCTCGGCCTCCTCGGGGCCGCCGGCTTCGACCGGGCCACGGCGGTGCGGGTCGTGCGGACGATGGGACGTTTCGTGGTGGGATCGACCCTCCTGGAGCTCGGCGTCGCCGATGCCCCCCGCGCGCCCCGGGATGAGCCCGCCCTCGCGGACCTGGTCGATGCCGTCCAGACCGACGATCCCGCCGAGTTCCTGACGTTCGGGATCGAGACGATGATCGCCGGCCTGGAGGAGAGGCTCAGGCGGGCATGATCCGGGCGCCGAGGCCGGCGGGCATGACGGCGTCGTGGAGGCCGAACAGCTCCGGCGAGTAGGGCGTGAAGCCGACCGAGGCCGACGTCCCGCCGTCCACCGTGAGGGTCGCGCCGGTCATGTAGCTCGACGCGTCGGAGGCCAGCAGTAGCAGCGGGCCCACCAGCTCGGCCGGGTCGCCCGCCCGCCCGAGGGGCGCCTGGGCGTTGATCCGGTCCGAGAAGACCGGTGCGGCCAGGACGGCCTCGGTCATCTCGCTCGGGAACCACCCCGGCGCCAGCGCGTTGACCCGCACGCCCCGGTCGCCCCAGCTGGCGGCGAGGTTCTGCGTGATGTTGAAGAGCGCGGCCTTGGAGGCCTGGTAGGCCGGCGGGAAGTACGGCACGCCGGCGAGGCCCGTGTAGGACGCGACGACGACGATCGAGCCCGAGCCCTGCGTGAGCATCTGGCGACCGACGGCCTGGCACGTCGTCCACGTCCCGATCAGGTTGACCCGGATCGACTGCTCGAAGAGCGCGGCCGGGATCTTCTCGGGCATCGAGAAGCCGTCGGGGACCGCGCCCGCGTTGGCGACCAGCACGTCGATGCGCCCGAACTCGGCGACCGCCGCGGCGACGGCCGCCTCCACCTGCTCAGGCTCGGTGACGTCGCACGCCACCGGCAGGGCGCGGCGCCCCGTCGCCCGGATCCGGTCGGCGAGCTCCTCGAGGCGGTCGAGCCGGCGCGCGGCGAGGACCACGTGGCAGGCATCTTCGCCGTCGCGCCGTCACTGAAGAGCCGAGCGGCGGCCCGGGAGGCGGT
>JAEMRL010000202.1:0-2254 GCA_016463385.1 Thermoleophilia bacterium | reverse complement strand
GTCGAGACGGCGTGCGGCGAGCACCACGTCGGCGCCGGCGGCGGCGAGGCCCTCGGCGAACGTGACGCCGAGCCCGGAGGACGCCCCGGTGACGAGCGCGACGCGGCCGCTGAGGTCGAAGAGCGTTGAGGGGTCGGGCATGGCGTCCTCCGGCGTGATGGGTTTACGCCGTAAGCCTAGAGGACGTCGTCCTCCCCCGCCCCCTATCCGGTCGCCGTGCTCCGGAGCCGGCGGGTGTCCACCACCTCGAAGTCGCGGCCACGGATCCGGCTGAGGCCCCGCAGGTCGTCGTCGTCCCACCCGGCGTCGGGAGCGCCGGTGACGTACCAGGGCGACCCGTTGTCGGCGAGGATCATCCCGTAGCGTTTCAGGGCCACGGCGACCGCGCGCGCCTGGGGGCCGAGGCCCGACAGGGGCACCGACGCCTTCAGCCGAACGCGGAGCCCCATGGGCGGGAGCGCCGGATCCGAGGAGTCGGAGGCCGCATGGCGGGCCGGGTGGATGTAGGCCCGCCGCGTCCGCGACGCGGTGAACCGCAGGGCGTGGTCGATGCCGCCGCCGGCCACCTCGTCGTGGCGCGCCAGCCCCGGCAGGATGGGCAGGCCGGCGGCGTCGGCGCTGGTCCAGCCGGCGGGCCGCAGGGCGTTCGAGCGCAGGTCGAAGACGGCGCCCGAGCCGGCGCTCCAGCGGCCGGCCGAGCCCCGCCGGGCCGCGAAGATCTCGTAGAGGCGGCAGGCGTCGCGGTCGAGCATCAGGATGTGGCGGTCGCCGCCCTGCTCGATGCGCGGGCGCGCCGGGATCGGGTAGCCGACGCGGTCAGACTCGTCGGCGTAGTCGAAGCGGACCCGCGTCCGCGGGGTGCCCGCGCCGACGATGTTGATCGGGATGCCGTAACGGCCGCGGTCGCTGAAGTCGGGATGCAGTCTCTCGCCGATCCCGATCGAGCGGATCAGCCGCGCCGAGTCCGCGGCCCGCGGCAGGGTGTCCACGGGCTGGTTCCAGACGTTGCCGGGCGGCAGGATCGGGCAGGCGGGGGCGCCGGGCAGCGGCGCGGCGGCGGCGGGGGCCGCGAGCGCGCCCGCCGCGAGGGCGAGGGCGAGGGTCGTGAGGGTGCGCATGCCGCCAGTATCGGCCCCCGGGGCGGTGATGGGGAGAGCCGCCGGTGCCGATGACGGTGAGGTGGAGCGACCATCGCCGTCCCTCGACCTCTGGCGCGACGTCGCCGGCGCCGCGGCGTGCGCGCTGCTCGGCCTGATCGCGTTCGCCGGCGGCGGCCGGGTTCCGCTGCTCGGGTGGATCGACCTGGCGATCCACGAGTTCGGCCACGTGGTGACCTATCCGCTGCCCGATCTCGCCACGGCGATGATGGGCTCGATCACGCAGGTGGCGGTCCCGCTCGCGATCTGCGCCCATTTCCTGCACCGCAGGGAGATCGTCTCGGCGATGCTGTGCCTGGCGTGGGCCGGCACGTCGGCGCGCGACGCCTCGCTCTACATCGCGGACGCCCCCTACGAGCGCCTCGAGCTGATCGGAGGCCTGCACGACTGGGCCTACGCGCTCGGCCCGGAGGGCTTCGACGCCCTCGGGCGGGCCGGCGCGCTGGCGGCGGGCGTGAGGATGGCGGGCCTCGTGATGGTGCTCGTCGCGGTCGCCGGATGCCTCGCGCGCCCGCTGATGACGGCCAGGCTCGACACCGCCCGGGGCGCCGCCGAATAGAGTCCCGCCCATGCGGATGCGGTTCGGTGCCTTCCTCGCCCCCTATCACGCCCCCGGGCAGAACCCGACCCTCGCCCTCGAGCGCGACCTCGAGCTGATCCAGCGTCTCGACGCCCTCGGCTACGAGGAGGCCTGGGTCGGCGAGCACCACAGCACCGGGTGGGAGACGATCGCCTCTCCGGAGCTCTTCCTCGCCGTGGCCGCCGAGCGGACGCGGCACATCCGGCTGGGCACCGGCGTCGTCAGCCTCCCCTACCACCACCCGCTGATGGTGGCCGACCGCATCGTGCTGCTCGACCACCTGACCCGCGGCCGCATCAACTTCGGGGTGGGGCCAGGCGGGCATCTCACCGACGCCCGGATGCTCGGCATCGAGGCCGGGCAGCTGCGCCCGCGGATGGCGGAGGCGCTCGAGGTGATCGTGCGCCTCTTCACCGAGACCGAGCCCTTCTCGGTGCAGAGCGAGTGGTTCTCCCTCACCGACGCCGTGCTCCAGCTGCGGCCCTTCCAGGACCCCCACCCGCCGATCGCCGTGACC
>JAEMRL010000201.1 GCA_016463385.1 Thermoleophilia bacterium | reverse complement strand
GAGCGGCCTCCGCGTCCTCAGGCGGGAGCGCGGTCGGCGATCCGCTCCAGGATCGCCACGGCATCGTCGACCGGCGGTAGGGCGGCGATGCTGCCGGCGATCATCTGGGCCCGGCGACGATGGAAGCCGTCGTGCAGGACGGTCCGGACCGCTTCTGCGAGGCCGTCGATCTGGGCCCGGGCCGGCATCCCGAAGACGGTCCGCGTGGCCCGGTCGGCGTCGAGGGACAGCCCGGCTCCCGTGCGCGTCACGGCCGCGGCGTTGGCCCACTGGTCACCGCTGAACAGGGGGACGACCACCTGCGGAACCCCGTGGGCGAGTGCGGTGAGGGTCGTGCCGTATCCGCCGTGGCCGACGATGACGTCCGCCCGGGCGGCGACGGCGTCGAGGTCGACCCACCGCTCCACGCGGACGTTCTCCGGCACCGGGCCGAGCTCGGCCGGATCGCGGCCCGCGCCCACGGTCACGAGCAGGTCGACCGGCAGCGCCGCGAGGCCGTCGATCGCGGCCCGGTAGAGATCGGGGAAGTAGGGCAGGTGGGGCAGGGGCGCCACGGATCCGAACGTGAGGTGCACCAGCGGGCGGCCCTCCGCGCTCGTGACCGGCGGGAGCGGCGGCGGCGGCAGGCCGGACGCCTGTGGCGCGCGGAAGCGGTGGGTCGCGCGCGGGGCTGCCACTCCCGGGTCCTCCAGGGGCGCGGGGACGACCGTCAGGTAAGGGCTGTCGCGCATCCGGTCGCCCTGCGGGTCGGGAGACAGGCCGGCGTCCCGGCGGGCCCCGTCCACGGGCAGGGCGGCGAGCCGGATGGTCTGCTCCTCGACGGCCGCGAGGCCGAGGCCGACGCGCGCCAGGGGGACGCCGTGCGCCTCGGCCACCACGGTCGACGCGAACTCCCAGCTGTCGCGCAGCATCAGGTCGGGGCGCAGCCGCGTGACGATCTCCTGCAGCCCGGGGAGGGCCGCCCGCAGGTCGAGGCGCGCGAAGAACTCGCAGACCTGGACCGCGTGGGCTTCGTCGACCCCCGTGCGCGCGAACGCGCCGAGCAGCGGCATCCAGTCCTCATCGGCCGGTCCGTCGAGGGGCGCGAAGCTCAGCCCGGTCCGCTCGACGTTCCCCCGATGCGCGCGCTGCGCCGCCACCGTCACCTCGTGGCCGGCCGCCGCGCAGGCCCGGCCGAAGGGAGCGAGCGGCAGCACGTGGCCGGCGCTGCCGCGTGTGACCAGCAGGATCCGCAGCGGACGAGGGCGGCGTGCGCGCGCTGCCATCCTGCCGGCGGCCCTCAGACCCCTCCGCTGCGGAGCTGCGGCGACAGCAGGCCCCGTTCGCGGGCCTGCCGCACCGCGTCCTCCCGGGTGGCCACCCCGAGCTTGCGGTAGATCGCGCGCATCTGGGTCTTGACCGTGTTGTGCGAGACGTAGAGATCGGCGGCGATCTCGCGCGCCGATCCGTCGCCGGTCAGGCGGCGCAGCACGGCCAGCTCGCGTTCGGTCAGCTCGCCCGGATCGGCGGGCGGGACCTCCGCGGCGGCATCCGTCCGGAGGCTCGCCTCGAGGTCGTCGAGCAACGAGCGGATGTGACCGACGCCCCGCGCCGGCGCGGTCAGCTGACGCGCCTCCCGGGCGCACGCACGCGCCTCGTCCTCGTCGCCGGCCGCCAGGTAGACCTCGCCCCGCACCGTGACGGCGTGCGCGAGCTCGGTCGGCGCGCGTCCCCGCCGGGCCAGGAGCACCCCGCGGTCCGCCTGGGCGCGCGCCTCCTCGTGCTCGCCGCGCGCCGCGAGCACCCGGGCCAGGTTCACGTGCGCCCCGGCGGCGTGCGGGTACTCGGAGTGGCGCTCGTCCTCGGCTAGGGCGATCGCGCGCCGGGAGCGCTCCTCGGCGAGGTCGGTGTCGCCGCGGCGGAAGTCGGTGTCGGCCAGGTGGCTCAGCGAGACGACCACGAGCGCCGTCGCGCCGCATGCGCCGCCGCAGGCGGCCGCCTCCTCGAGGATCGGATAGGCCTCCTCGGCCCCGCCCGCGGCGTGCAGCGCGATCCCGAGGGCCATGCAGGCCAGGGTCCGCCACCACGTCGCGCCCGCGGGCGTGATCTCCATCGCCCGGCGGCCCTCGGCCACCCCTCCCGGAGTGTCGCCCGCCAGCAGCCGCACCAGGGAGCGCGCCGATGCGAGCCCGCCCGCCATCGCCTCGTGATCGCCGGGCGCGCCCGGCACCGACATCGCCGCATCGGCGTCGTCGAGCCAGGGGGTCGCCTCGTCGGGCCGCCCGAGGTTCAGCCGGATCAGGGCCTCGGCCATGCACAGACGGGGATCCGACCGCACGCGCTCGGGGGGCAGAAGGGCGAGCCAGCTCTCGGTGGTCATCGTCCAGCCGCTGCGCTCGTAGCCGATCCAGTTCTCGGCGATCAGGTCGGCGGCCCCCTCCAGGTCGCCGCCGGCGGCCGAGTGGCGGACGGCCTCGTCGATCGAGCCGGCCCCGAGGTACCAGGCCGCCGCCCGGCGGTGCAGCGCGGCGACCGTGTCGGGGGCGACGAGCGTCAGCTCGTGGCGCAGCAGCTCGCCGAAGAGATGGTGGTAGCGGTACCACTCGCGCCGGTTGTCGAGCGGCACCAGGAACAGGTTCGAGCGCTCCAGCTCGGCCAGCACCCGCGCGGCGTCGCGGGTGCCGGCGACCGCGTCGCACAGAGGGCCCGACAGCCGCCCGAGGATCGCTGTCCGCAGCAGGAACTCCCGGCGCTCGGGGGTCTGGCCCTCCAGGACCTCGGCCGCCAGGTAGTCGACCACGAGCCGGTCGTCGCCGGCGAAGTCGGCGATGAAGGCCCCGGCGTCGTCGCGGCCGCGCAGCGACAGCCCGGCCAGGTAGAGGCCCGCCGCCCACCCCTCGGTGCGGGTGCGCAGCGCCGCGACCTGGCCGGCGGGCAGGTCGACGCCGACCGCGCCGCGCAACAGCACCGCGGCGTCGTCGTCGCTGAAGCGCAGCGCGTCGGAGCGGATCTCGCCGAGGTCCCCGCGGGCGCGCAGGCGCGCGAGGCCGATCGGCGGGTCGTTGCGGCTGGTCATCACGATCCGGAGGGACTCGGGCAGGTGGTCCACCAGGAAGGCGAGCGCCGTGAGGATCGACGGCTCGGTGATCGCGTGCACGTCGTCGAGGGTCACGATCGTCGGCGCGCCCCCGGCCGGCACGGCGCCGAGCAGCAGCGACAGCCCCGTCTCGCGCATCTCCGGGCTGCCGGCGAGCGCGCCGGCGGCCTGGTCGTCGAGCGGCACCCCGGCCCGCTGGAGGGCCTCGGAGAGGTAGCGCCAGAAGCGCGCCGGGTCGTTGTCGGCCACGTCGAGCGCCAGCCACGCGACCGGCCGCTCGCGCGCGGCGAGCCACTCGCCGACGAGCGTGCTCTTGCCCCAGCCGGCGGCGGCGCTCACCAGCGTCAGCCGGTGGGCGGCCACCGAGCGCTCGAGCAGCGCGGTCAGGCCGGGCCGCGCCACCATCCCCGGCCGCGGGCCTGGCGCGCGCAGCTTGGTCTCGAGGAGGGGCGGTGGCACGAGGGTCGCCATCACCGGCTATTGAGGCGTGTGGGGGGCGCACGGTCAAGCGCGTCCGCGTCGGCCCGGACGCCGGTGGGTACACTCCGGCGTCGTGGCGGGGGCGAGCTTCCAGGATGTGATCTCACGACTGTCCGGGTACTGGGCCGACCAGGGCTGCCTGGTCACGACGCCGTACCACACCGAGGTCGGGGCGGGCACCTTCAATCCGGCCACCCTTCTGCGCAGCCTCGGCACCGACCCCTGGCGGGTCGCCTACGTCGAGCCGTCGATCCGGCCGACCGACGGCCGCTACGGCGAGAACCCCTTCCGGCTGCAGCACTACTTCCAGTACCAGGTGCTGATGAAGCCGTCCCCGGACGACGTCCAGGACCTCTACCTCGGGTCGCTGCGAGCCCTCGGGATCATCCCCGAGGAGCACGACATCCGCTTCGTCGAGGACGACTGGGAGGGTCCGACCCTCGGCGCCTGGGGGCTCGGCTGGGAGGTCTGGATGGACGGGATGGAGATCACCCAGTTCACCTACTTCCAGCAGGCCGGCGGCATCGACCTGACACCGATCTCGGTGGAGCTCACCTACGGCCTGGAGCGGATCGCGATGTACCTCCAGGACGTGCGCTCGGTCTACGACCTCGAGTGGGGTCACGGCGTCACCTACGGCGACATCTACCAGCGCAACGAGGCGCAGTGGAGCCGCTACAACTTCGAGGTCGCCGACACCGAGGCCCTCTTCGCCGCCTTCGGGCGGTACGAGGCCGAGTGCCTGCGCTGCCTGGACGAGGGCCTGGTGCTGCCGGCCTACGACCAGGTGCTCAAGTGCAGCCATTCCTTCAACCTGCTCGACGCCCGCGGCGTGATCAGCGTCACCGAGCGCGGCGCCTACATCTGGCGGGTACGCGCGCTCGCGGCCAGGTGCGCCCGGGCCTACCTGGAGACGATCCACCCCTCCGAGGAGCCCGCCGGTGCCTGACCTGCTCCTCGAGGTCGGGTGCGAGGAGCTCCCCTCCAGCGCCTGCCGGGAGATCGTGGAGCAGGCGCCGGGGTTGTACGCGGCGGCCCTCGAGGCGCTCGGACTGGCGGGTGGCGCGGTGAGCGTGTCGGTGGCGCCGCGGCGATTCGCGATCCACGGCGCCGGCCTGCCGGTGGAGCTGGCGGCGTCGTCGCGCACCGTGCGCGGCCCGGCCGCGAGCGCGGCCTTCGGGTCCGACGGCGCTCCGACGAAGGCCGCCGAGGGCTTCGCCCGCGGGCAGGGCCTGGCGGTCTCCGACCTGGTGGTCCGCGACGACGGCGGGCGCGACTTCGTGTTCGCCGAGATCGCCCAGCCCGGTAGGCCGCTCGACGAGCTCGTGCCCGAGATCGCCGCCCGGATCGTCAACGGCCTGCGCTTCTCGAAGACGATGCGCTGGGGCGCGGGCACCGGCCTGCGCTTCTCGCGGCCGGTGCGCTGGATCGTGGCCAAGCTCGACGACCGCACGGTCCCGTTCGACCTCCACGACCTGCGGGCGGGCGACGTCAGCCAGGGCCACCGCTTCCTCGGGGCGCCCGCGGCGATCGCCACGGCGGGGGACTACGCCGAGACGCTCCGCGGCGTCGCGGTGATCGCCAGCCACGACGAGCGCAGGGCGACGATCCTCGCCGGCCTCGACGCCGCGGCCGCCGCGGCGGGGGGCTCCTGGAGCGATCCCGGCGGCAAGCTCGAGGAGGTCCTCTTCCTGGTCGAGTGGCCGAGCGTCATC